>CAZKKP010000118.1:6429-9630 GCA_964553295.1 uncultured Thermoanaerobaculia bacterium
GACGTCGTCGGATCGCTCTTCGGTCTGAGCGCGGCGACCGGCTCGCTGCGTCTCGTCATGACCGACGGCCCGCAGCCGCTCCTGGCCGTCTCTCGGACCTTCAACAGCACCGCGGACGGAACCTACGGGCAGGCCGTGCCGGCGGTGTCCGCAGGGACCGACGGCACGGTTGAGATCCTGCACCTCGACGGCGGCTCCGGCTGGCGGAGCAACGTCGGGCTGTGCGAGATGTCCGGCCGCGAGGTCATCCTCAGGCTCGAGCTGTACGACGGCGCCGGCAGCCACCTCGGGCGCTCCGAGGTCGTACGGCTCGCCCCCTTCGAGCTGATCCAGCTCAATCGGATCCACGAGCGACTCGAGGCGCCGGCGGTCGAGAACAGCCGCCTCGAGATCCGTCAGGATGCCGGTGAGGGCACTTTCTTCGCGTACGGTTCGGTCGTCGACGGTCGCACCGGGGACGCCATGTTCGTCCCCGGCACCCCGGTGACGGTCAGCCGTTGACCCGCGCGAACTCCTCCATGAACTCGACCAGCGTCCGCACCGAGTCGAGGCTCACCGCGTTGTAGATCGAGGCGCGGCAGCCGCCGACCGAGCGGTGACCTTTGAGGCCGACCATGCCCGCGGCCTTCGCTTCGGCCACGAACCTGGCCTCGAGCTCCTCCGAGGGCAGCCGCCAGACGACGTTCATGTACGACCTGGCCGACGGCTCCACCGGGCAACGGTAGAAGCCCGAGAGCCGCTCCATCGTGCCGTACAGAAGGTCGCCCTTGGCACGGTTGAGGCGCTCCATGCCGGCCAGGCCGCCCTGCCCCTTCACCCACTCGAGGACGTTGCGGACCATGTAGATCGCGAAGGTAGGCGGGGTGTTGTAGAGCGACGGCTCCTTGAGATGGGTGGCGTAGCGCAGCATGGTCGGGAGGTGGTCGACGGCCGCCTTCTCGACCCAGCTCTTCTTGAGGATGACCACCGTGACGCCCGAGGGCCCGATGTTCTTCTGGGCGCCTGCGTAGATCAGGGCGAACCGGTTGGCGTCGAAGGGCTTCCACAGGATGTCCGAGGACATGTCGGCGACCAGGGGCAGCGCGCCGGTGTCGGGGAAGCTGTGAAACTGGGTGCCCTTGATGGTGTTGTTCGAGGTGATGTGGACGTAGGCCGCCTTCGGGTCGAGATCCCAGGAGTCGAAGGAGGGAATGCCGGTGAAGGCGGGCTCGGCGGTGGCCGCGACCCTTCCGCGGCGACGATCTTCGCCTCCTTCAGCGCCTTTTGCGACCACGAGCCGGTCACGACAAAGTCTGCCGACCCCCCCCGTGGGATGAAGTTCATCGGCGCCATGGCGAACTGCATCGAGGCGCCGCCCTGGAGGAACAGCACCTCGTGGTCCTCGTCCAGGCTGAGCAGCTCCTTGAAGAGGTCCATCGCCTGCTTGTGGACGGCGTCATACTCCTTGGAGCGGTGGGAGGTCTCCATGACCGACATGCCGGTGCCGGCCCAGTCGACCATCTCGTCCCGGGCGCGCTCGAGGGCGGTCAGCGGCAGAGCAGCGGGTCCGGCGTAGAAGTTGTGCGTGCGAGCCATGGTTGCCTCCTAGGCGGTTCGGTGGGCGAAGTCCTCGAGGATGCGGACGACGACGTCGCCGATCCGCAGCATGTTCTCCTCGGAGGACGCACCGAGGTGCGGGGTCATGATGACGTTCGGCGCACCGTACAACGGGCAGTCGGCCGGCGGCGGGTCGGAGAAGAACACGTCCGTGGCATAGGCGCGCACCTTGCCCGAGGCGAGCGCGGCGACCAGGTCGCTCTCGACCACGCACTTGCCGCGCGCGGTGTTGACGATGACCACGCCGTCCTTCATGCGGCCGATGGTGTCGGCGTTGACCATTCCCCGGGTCTCGTCGGTCAAGGGCACGTGCAGGGAGATGTAGTCGGACTCGGTGAACAGCTGCTCCAGGGTGACCAGGTCGACGCACTCGTGGTTCTTCAGGATCGGGTCGTAGGCGATGACCCGCATCCCGAAGGCGATGGCCCGGCGGGCCAGCACCGTGCCGATGTTGCCGGCGCCGATCAGGCCGAGAGTCTTGCCCATCAGCTCGGTCCGCTTGAGCTGCTTCTTCAGCCACTCCTTGCGCTGCATGCCCGTGTGCCCCTCGACGAGCCTGGTGGGCACCGCGATCATCAGCGCGAAGGCCAGCTCGGCGACCGCGACCGCGGATGCCTCGGCGGTGTTGAACACCTGGATGCCCTTCGACCGGGCGTACTCGACGTCGATGTTGTCCAGCCCGACGCCGCCGCGCACGATCAGCTTCAGATTGCTCGCCCGGTCGATGTAGGGACGGTCGCACTTGGTCTTGGAGCGCACCAGCACGACGTCGGCGCCGGCCAGCTGAGCCTGGTCGTCGGTTACCTCTCCGAAGACCTCCAGCTTACCGGGCAGGGACGGGTCGAAAGCATCAGAGATCAGGATCTTCACGGCATCCTCCTTTGGCTCGCCGGCTCGCGGCCGGTCACTCGAACAACGGACGGACGATCAGGCCCGAGCGCAGCTTCGGCTCGAACCAGGTGGACTTCGGGGGCATGACCTGGCCGGCGTCGGCGACCGCGAACAGGTCGTGAATCGAGGTCGGGAAGAGGGCGAAGGCCACCGCCCAGGCGCCCGAGTCGACCAGCTTGACCAGCTCGCCGAGACCGCGGATGCCGCCGACGAAGTCGATCCTCTCGTCCGACCTCGGGTCGCCGATGCCGAGCACCGGCGCCAGCAGGTTTTCCTGGAGGATCGCCACGTCGAGCCGGCGCACCGGATCGTCGGCCGGCCACGTGCCGGGACGCGGCTCGAGCCGGTACCAGCGGCCACCGAGGTACATGCCGTACTGCCTGGAGGAGGTCGGCCGTCCTTCAGCGATCGGGGTGACCGTGAAACGCGCGTCGACGGCCGCAAGGAAGCCGGCCTCGTCGAGACCGTGGAGATCCCGGATCACCCGGTTGTAGTCCATGATCCTCATCTGGTTGTCGGGGAAGATCACCGACAGGAAGAAGTTGTAGGGCTCCTTCCCGGTGTGGTCGGGGTTGGCGTCGCGACGCATCGCCCGCAACCGCACCGCAGCCGCCGAGCGGTGATGCCCGTCGGCGACGTACATCACCGGAACGCGGCTGGCGAAGGCCTCGACGAGGTTGTCGCGATCCGCGGCCCGGTTCACCACCCAGGCGA
>CAZKKP010000119.1:0-4624 GCA_964553295.1 uncultured Thermoanaerobaculia bacterium
AACAGGTGAGGAAGAACATCGAGATCACGGCACCGACGAGCTCGAGCTCACCGACGAGGATTCCGGCCTCGGCGATCACGATCGTCGCGACGAGCGCGACCCGTGGCTCCTCCTTTCCGCGCGCGAACACGCGTGGGACGATCCCGTCGAACGCGAGCGCCTGGAGCGTACGCGGCGCGCCGAGGATGCTGCCGAGCGCACTCGACAGGGTCGCCGCAAAGACGCCGGCCGTGACGAGCTGCGGCTGCAGGGCCGTCCTCAGGAGGATGTTGTTGTCGGTTTGGAGCTGCTGCACGGACGCCTGGTCCGCGAGCAGGAACGGGAGCGCCAGATAGATCACCATCCCGGTGCCGATCGCCGCGACGGTGCCGATCGGGATCGCGCGCTTGGGATCCTTGAGATCGCCCGACATCCCCACGCCTGCCGTGAAGCCGGTGACCGCCGGGAAGAACACCGCGAACACCACCCAGAACGGCGGGCCGTCGGCGGACCGCTCCCACAGGGCGAGGGTCTCGCCGGCGCGGGAGGCAGCGCCGACCAGCAGCGCGCCGAGGGCGAGCGCGATCGCCGCCAGGATCGGCAGCTGCAGCTTGAGGGCCACCCCCGCGCTGCGGCTGGCGACGACCGCCACCACGACCACGGTGACCGCGGCGGTGGCGCGCAGCGGCAGGTCCGGCCAGAGCAGCTGCAGGCTCTCGGCGAAGCCGAAGGAGTAGAGCGTCACCGACAGCACCTGGGACAGGTACAGCGGCACCCCGATCGCACCGCCGAGCTCCAGCCCGAGCGACCGCGAGATCATGAAGTAGGCGCCGCCGACGCCGACGTGCATGTTGGTGGCGATGGCCGACACCGACAGCGCGGTCGCCACGGTGATCAGGTTGGCGACGACGACGATCGCCAGGGCCGGCACCAGACCGACGTGGCCCACCACCCAGCCGATGCGCAGGAACAGGATCACCCCGAGGATCGTCAGGATCGACGGCGTGAAGACCCCGATGAAGGTCCCCAGGGAGGGCGTCGTCCGATCGGTCGCGGTGGTGGCGCCCGCTCCGGTCATCCGTCAAAGATACTCGACGCGGATCAAAACCAGCGGCGGCGGCGAAAGAACACCAGGAGAGCGGCGGCGACGGTGGCCATCACCCCGAGCACCGCCGGGTAGCCGAAGGCCCAGCCGAGCTCGGGCATGCTCCACCGGCTCGCCGCCGGGTCGAAGTTCATCCCGTAGACCCCGGCGATGAACGACAGCGGGATGAAGATGGTGGCGATCATGGTGAGCACCTTCATCACCTCGTTCATCCGATTCGACACGCCGGTGAGGTAGATCTCGGTGAGGGAGGCGACCATCTCCCGGTAGACCTCCTCGCTGTCGAGGGCGCGGTTGACGTGGTCGGCTGCATCGCGCAGGTACAGCCGGGTCTCGGTCGTGAACAGCGAGCTGTCATCCCTCAGGAGCTGGCCGAGGACGTCGCGCAGCGGCCGGATCGAGCGGCGGACCTCGGCGAGGATCCGACGCAGCACGTGGAGTTCGGCCAGGTCCTCGGGGTCGGGGCTGGCGAGAATCGAGTCCTCGAGCCGCTCGAGCCGCTCGCCGAGGGCGTCGAGCAGCGGGAAGCAGTGGTCGACGACTGTGTCGACGACCGCGTAGGCCAGGTACCCGGGCCCACCACCGCGGATCCGCGCCTTGCCGCCGCGCAGCCGGGCCCGCAGCGGCTCGAAGAGCTCGCTCGGTCGCTCGCGAACCGTCAGCAGCGTGTCGGGCAGCAGCAGCAGGCTGATCTGCTCGGTCTCGAGGTGGCCGTCGTCCTCGGGCAGACCGAGGAGCGGCACGACCACGAATAGGCAGCCTTCGTACTCCTCCACCTTGGGGCGCTGGCCGAGGTTGACCATGTCCTCGAGGGCCAGAGGATGGATACCGAGGCGCTCGGCGAGCTGCTCGACGACGCGGACGTCGACGCCCTCGATGTCGACCCAGGTGGTCTCTCCCGGCGCCCGGTCGCCGAGGCCGTCCGGGCTCAGCAGGTCGACCTCCTGCAGGTGTTCCAGCGAGTAGCGGGTGACGTGGACCCGCACCGGCTCCCGACCGGCGGCGTGCGGCCGCAGGGTGCCGGGCGCCGTGCCCGGCGGGTGGGTGCGACGATGAAGCTGCAAGCCGTCCTCCTGCCGCGATGTCTCCGAGTCTACCCGCTACCGAACCCGCCGTCCGGTCAGCGACCTCCTCCTCGAGCGGGCGCCACCGACGGCAGCAGGAGGGAGTTGAAGAGCAGCTTGAAGGTCGCCGGGGTCGAGCCCCTGAACTGCGGCGAGAAGCCGAAGAGCACGACCTGGCCGCGACCCAGCCGGGTCCACACCGCCACCGGGCGGTTGCCGAGCAGCTCGGGTCGGGCGGCATAGCCGCTGACCAGGATGCCGGTCTCCGGGTGGGTCGCCAGGACCCGGCGGTCGGTGTCGCCGGACGGGACACGGGTCGCGAACACCGGCTCGCCCCGGGAGAAGATGCCGGTCATCCGCGGCAGCCCCCAGGTCACCGGGTGGTCGGCCAGGACCTCCACCGCGAGGAAGGACCCCGGCACGTCGAGGCCCCCGGCAACGAGACGCTCCGTCACGTCATGGACCGGAAGGCGGACGCTCTCCGTCTCACCGCCGCCGCGGGAGACCTCGAACTCGTCGAGGAAGAGGGCGGTCGAGCCGCCCCACGAGACCACGACGCCGCCGCCGTCGACGAAGGCGGCGAGACGCCGCATGCCGTCCACGCCCAACGGCCGGGTGTACTCCGGCGGGTAGTCCGCCCACCAGTAGTCGTCGCCGCGCTTGCGCTTGCCCTCGCGCAGCACCTCCGCCGGTGCGTTCGGGAAGAGGACGACGTCGAAGTCCCGCGCCAGCTCGGTCTTGGCGACGTCGCCGGGGCGCAGGACGGTGAAGGGGATGCCCGCCTCGTCGAGCACCCAGCGGGTCCAGCCGGCGTCCATGTCGTGGAACCAGGTCTCGACCAGGGCGACCCGGGGTCGCCGCAGGGACACCGTCGCCGCCTCGAGCTCGCCGGTGAGAACCGCCGCCGGCGGCAGCGGTGCGCCCCCGGCCAGGGCGGCGAGATCGACCGCCGACCCGCGTACCACGAAGCTGCCGGCGTCCAGCGTGACCCCGTCGACCTCCGTTGCGGCGGTCGTCCTCGCCACCGTCAGGCCGCGGCCGAGGGCCCGCCAGGCGACGGCGTGGGCGGCGTCGTCTGCGGCGGGCCAGACCAGCGCCCGGACCCCGGCGCCGATCTCCGGCGACGGCGGCTGGAGCTCTTCGGCGGTGACCGGCTCGAGCGCGCCCTCGAGCTCGGCCGAGCGGGTCCGGACCTCGTGGCACGCCAACCCGCGGTGACGGGGCAGCGACCAGCTGGTGATGTCGTAGGGCTCGATGAGCTCGCCGTCGGGGGTGTAGTGACGCTCCGGATAGCGCTGGTCCTCCATGACCTCCTTGACGAAGGCCCTGAAGGGCTGGGCCAGGGGCACGACCACCGAGCCCGCCGGGTAGGCCCGGCCCTCGACCACCACATCCTTCTCGAGGCGGCGCACCTCGACGCCGTGCTCGGTGAGCAGCGCCACCAGGCTCGCCAGGGCGCCCCGGTCATGCTGCGCCGATGGCAGCACGTAGTAGTAGGGCGCCACGGTGCGGCCGCGCTCGGTCTCGAGCACGGCCATGCGGTGGCGGAAGCGGAGGATCCGCTCGCGGTTGGCGGCGGCGGTGGCGAGGATCGAGCGCATCGAGGCGAGCTCGTAGCGCACGATGTCGCCGAGCCGCCACCAGCCGCCCGGCCAGGGGGCCAGCAGGTTGACGCCCTTCTTGTACTCGGCCAGCCCCTTGCCCCCTCCCGACAGCTCGGTGGGCTCGACGAAGATCGGGCTCGCCACCCGGCAGCTCGCGGCCTCGGTGAGGAACGAGATCACGTTCTTCCAGACCGAGGTCGTGGTCGAACCGGGCCAGTAGTCGTCGAACATCCAGTGGCTGGCGACCCCCTGGAGGCCCTCGGCGGTGAGGTCGTGCACCAGGTGGGCGCCGAACACCGCCGCCCAGCTCCACAGCCCCTCGTCGACGTTCTCGGCGATCGGGTCGTGGCTCGAGGGCACGAAGTAGCGCGGTCCGCTCGAGCCCATCTGGTGCTTCTCGACCGCCACCTGCGGGTGCCACTCGGTGGAGTAGAGGCGGTTGACGACCCGGGTGTCGGCCTGGGTCAGGGCGACGAAGTCGCGGTTGTTGTCGTGACCGACGTAGCGGTGGTAGACGCCGGGCAGCGTCGAGCCGTCGTGCCGCCCTCCCCGGGTCTGCCGGTAGTGCTCGACGACCATGTCCATGCCGTCCGGGTTGTGGCAGGGCACGATCATCAGCACCACCTCCTCGAGCCGGGCAAGCACTCCAGGGTCGTCGGTGGTCGCCAGCTCGTGGACAAGCAGCGGCAGGGACTGGGTCGGTCCAACCTCGCTGGAGTGCATCGACAGCGCCGCCATCACGAACACCCGCCCCGTCGCGACGTCGGCCTCGAGGTCGGCGCCCGCCAGCGTCGGGTCGAGGGCGAGCCGTCGGTTGACCGCCCGCAGCTCGTCGAGCCGCCCGAGGTTGCCGGCGGACGACAGGAAGGCGA
>CAZKKP010000119.1:4634-9584 GCA_964553295.1 uncultured Thermoanaerobaculia bacterium
GCGATCGCAATCGCGCTGAAGAATTCCAGCACCGCGGACGACAGGAAGGCGACCATCATCGGCCGGTCGAGAGGCGAGCGCCCGACCTCGCGGAGCTCGAGCCGGTCCGAGACCGCGTCGACAGCGGCCAGGTAACCGAGCAGCTGACCGTAGTCGAAGAGCTCGCCGTCGGCCCCGGGCTCGAAGCCGAAGAACTCCGCCGGCGAGGGCACGGCCGCGCCCAACTGCAACGCCACGCCGAGAATGCCGAGAACGACCAGAGCTCGGATCCGATACATCTTCACCTCCGGAGGGCCAGTGGGCCTGGACCTGAAGTGTATCCCCTCCCCCTACCCGCGCACGAGCACTGCCCGGGCGGCGGCGGCGCCTGAGCGCATGGCGCCGTTGATCGAGCCGTCGGCGGTGTGGTCGCCGCACACCACGACGCCGTCCGGGAGGGCGACGCAGGGGCCGTCGTCCGGCGCCTTCTCGGGCTGCTGGGCGGGAAGAGCGAACGGTATACGATAGACTGCGAGCCGCCGCCAGCTGCCGGTGACGGCGCCGAACCAGCCATCGAGCTGGACGCGGACCCGCCCCTCGAGGGTCCGGTCGTCGGCGAGGGCGGCTTCCCCGAGCACCGAAACCGAGACCAGCGCCCGCCCCGGCGGGGCGAAGCCCGGCCCGAGCTCGCTCGGTACCACCACGTTGTTCACCGGACCCGTGCCGGAGGCGTCGAGAACCAGGTAGGGACCGCGCACCGGCGGGCTCGGGGCGTCGAAGTACAGACAGGTGACGTGTCGGCCGGCCGGGCGAACGGGCGGCACGCCGACCAGGCGGTGGGACGTCGGCGCCTCGGTGGCGACCACCACGGCGGCGCCGACGAGCTCGTCTCCGGAGGAGGTGAAGACCCGGTCCTTGCCGACCTCGGCGACCGTGGCGCCGGTGCGAATCGAGCCTGGGGGGAGCCTGTCGACGAGCTGCGCCGGGATCGCACCCATGCCGGCTTCAGGCACGGCCGCATCCCCCGCCGCGAACATGGCGAAGACGAAGTCGAGCTGACGATCCGTGGTCCCGAGCTCGGGGTCGAGGAACACTCCCGCGAGAAACGGCTGCAGGAAGCTGCGGATCAGCTTCTCGGAGAAACCCTCCGCCCGGAGCCTCTCTCGGCTCGGCCGGCCGGCGCCGGCGAGCAGCTCCTCGACGGTCCGGCCGCGCACCCTGGCCCGCAGGCGGGCGAGGCGGATGCCGTCCCCGAGGCCGACCACGCCACCCAGCACGGCGCCGACTCCGGCGAGCGGCCGCCGCCACGGGTCGGCGAGCCGCTTCAGCCCGTCCGGCCCTGCGAGCATGGCGCCCGGCTCGTAGGCGCGCAGCCGGAGGGCCTCGAGGTCGAGCAGGCGCCGGGCCTCCGGGTAGGCGGTGAGCAGCACCTGGAAGCCGCGGTCGAGAAGGAACCCGTCGACCGTGTCCGTCCGCACGCGCCCGCCGACGGCGTCCGAGGCCTCGAGCACGAGGGGCCGCCGGCCGGCTCGATGCAGCTCGACCGCGGCGGTGAGGCCGGCAAGCCCGGCGCCGATGATCAGGACGTCGTGTCGCTCCATCTCTTCCTCTCCAGGCCACCGTGCCTCTGGCAGAACTGCATCCATCCCGCGGACCCGTCGATCGATCTCATGACACCTTCGGACAACCGAAGGGCCCCGCAACCCATGCCCGGGCCGCTGCCCTCCATCTCGCAGACGAGAGCAGGAGAGGACACGGGCTCGGAGAAGCGAACAGTGCTGGGGGAGGTGTCGCGAGGAAGGCTGAGCTACACTCGGTTCGGCCGATGATCACCGCCGCCCGCATTCTGGTCGTCGACGACGATGACATGATCCTGGACGTTCTCGAGAGCCATCTGGTGAACGCCGGGTACGTGGTCGAGCGGGCCAACGACGGACGCCAGGCCCTCGAGCTCGCTCGACGACGACGACCGGACCTCGTGCTCAGCGACATCCTGATGCCGAACATGGACGGCTACCAGCTGTGCCGTCAGCTCCGCGAGGACCCGGAGCTGGTGGCAATACCTCTGGTGTTCTGCACCGCCACCTACACCGATGAGGAGGACCGGGAGCTCGGCCTCAAGCTCGGCGCGGCGCGCTTCCTGGTCAAGCCGATCAGCGCCGATGAGCTGCTGTCCACGGTGCGCGAGGTCATCGGCCGTCAGATGACGGACACCCAGGTAATGGGGGACGACGGCGCCGAGCTCGACGAGCACGGCTTTCTGACCAGCTACAACCGGCGTCTGATCGCCAAGCTCGAGGAGAAGCTGACCCAGCTCGACGAGGCCAACCGGCGCCTGCACCTGGAGATCGAGCACAGCCAGCAGGCCGAGGCAGAGATCAGGCGCCTGGCCTACCACGACCCGGTGACGCGGCTGCCCAACTTGAGCTGGCTCGCCGACCGGGCCCGCGATCTGGTGCCTGACTGCGGATGTGCGATGGTGGTCCTCGACGTCGACCGTTTCCGCGAGGTCGACCACGCCCTCGGTCGGCGCACCGGCAACCTGCTGCTCGAGCGGATCGGCGAACGACTGGTCAGCTGCGCCGCATCAGGAGGTTGCCTGGTCGCCAGGGTCGGTGGCGACCAGTTCGCGATCCTCGCCCCCGAGGTCACCGACACCCAGACCGCGACGACGTTCGCCGAGCACCTCGCGAGCGCCGTCGCGGTCCCCTTCGACCTCGACGGGGTGCCGGTCGAGCTCACCGCGAGCGCGGGCGTCTCCCTCGCCGATCACGGCGAGACGGACGTCGAGCTACTGCTGCGCAATGCCCAGGTCGCGCTGCACGCCGTGCCTGGGGGCCGTGGCCTGATCAGGCTGTACGACCCCGCCGTCGACCCCTTCCGACCGGAACGGCTGCTGCTGATGGGGCGGATCCGCCGCGCCATCAGCGACGACGAGCTGGTGCTGCACTACCAGCCCAAGATCAGCCTCGAGGGCGGCGGAACGATGGGCGTCGAGGCCCTCGTTCGCTGGCAGCACCCCCAGCACGGGCTGCTGCCGCCGGACCGGTTCATCGGCCTGGCCGAGCAGAGCGGACAGATCCGGGCGCTCACGCTGTGGGTCATCGAGGCTGCGGCACGAGACCTCGCCGGGCTGGCCGCCACGGGCCGGCCCCTCGAGCTGTGCGTCAACCTGTCGGCTCGCAGCCTGCTCGAAGACGACCTGGCAGAGGTCATCGGCCCCCTCCTCGAGCCGGCCTTCGGGGTCGAAGCCGGAGTGACCTTCGAGGTCACCGAGAGCGTGATCCTCGGCGATCCGCTGCGCGCCGACCGGACCCTGCGTCAGCTCGCCGGCATGGGGGCGAGGATCGCGATCGACGACTTCGGTACCGGCTACTCGTCGCTCTCCCATCTCCGCCTGCTGCCGGTGGGCGAGCTCAAGATCGACAAGAGCTTCGTGCTCGGAGCGGCGGACGACGCCAACGACGCCGCCATCGTGCGCTCGACCATCGGGCTGGCCCACAGCCTGGGGCTGCTCGCCACCGCCGAGGGCGTCGAGACCGATGGCGCTCTCGACCTGCTGCGGGACGCGGGCTGTGACATGGCCCAGGGCTACCTGATGGGCCGGCCGATGCCGGTCGGCAGCCTGCACGACTGGCTCGGATCGTCCCCCTGGAGCCGCGGCACGAACTGAACCGAGCCCCGCCCTCCACGCCTCCCTGTGCTACTCCGGGGTCAGAAGTGCTCGCATGCCGCGGTAACTCTCTGGCTGTTCTCCATTCAAATGACCACTGATGAATCACTTGGCACGCAGCCGCGGAGCTCCAGCCGCTCCTCTGTGCCTCTGTGCCTCTGTGGGGAACACACCGGCTATTGGCTTGCGGGCAGACCCGCGCCGTGGAGGTCGCCCTCGGGATGCGGGACGTTCCGGGTCCGGCTACCGTGCCGGTCAGGCCGGACCGGCCTCGCCGCCGCCGTCGCCGAAGGACTGCAGCGCCAGGTACTGCTCACCGAAGCGCGAGACGAACTCCGCCTGGCGGTCGAACCGGTCCCAGTGGCCTTCCTCGGCGGTGACCAGGTCCTCGAAGAGCTTCTTGGTGCCGGAGTCGCCCTGCTCGCCGCAGCGGTTGGCGAACCGGTTGTACATCACCACCGACTCTTCCTCGAGCTGCTTCGCCTTGGCGAGCATGCCCGCGGCGTCGTGGATCTTCTCGGTCTCGCGGCCGACCCGCATCTCGACCTCGCCGCCGAGGAAGAGGATCCGCTCGGCGATCCGCTCGGCGTGCATCATCTCGTCGATCGCCGACTGCCGGAGCAAGGTGGCGAGCGGCGCGTAGCCGAGGTCGTCGAGCCGGAAGTGGAAGTACATGTACTGGTGGATGGCGGCGATCTCGTCGGCGATCGCCTCGTTGAGCAGGCCGATGCTCTTGTCGTGCATACTGTCCTCCCCCACCGATTCTACGCCGTCCGCCGACGGCATGCCCGCGCCGGCAGGCGACCCGGTCAGGGCTCGGGAAGACGCAGCCTCGAGCCGGGCATCACCGGCGCGCCGCTTCGCCGATCGCGTTCCGGGAAGCCGCCATCGAGTACCGGGGCGAGGGTCACGGTCGGACCGACGTGCCCGGTGGGCGTCGGCCGCGGCGTCGGCACCTCGCCGCCGCCGCCGTGCCAGACGTAGGCGGCGAAGTTCGCAAGATCGGTCAGGGCTCGTGACATCGCCACCGCCGCCACGCCGAAGGCCACCGAGCGGTCGTCGAGTTCGCGCCAGCCGCGCAGCGCGCCGGTACGGAAGAACTCCTCGCCGACGAAGGGATACATCGCCAGGCTCCGCGCCAGCGCCCGCTCGACCGCCGGCTCGACCCTGCGACCGTGGATCAGGTCGGAGTCCTGGCCGTAGTGCACCAGCCGGACCCGACCGCGGATCGAGTCGACGTACTGGTCGAAGGCGGCGGCGTAGCTCGGCTCGCGCGGGTCGCCGTGGCCGACCGCGAG
>CAZKKP010000120.1:0-2811 GCA_964553295.1 uncultured Thermoanaerobaculia bacterium
GAGGTCGGCGGGCAGGTGCGGCTCGGCGAGCTCGACACCTCCCAGCTCGGTCGGATCGCGGCCCAGTCGGCCCGCCAGGTGCTCTTCCAGCGGGTGCGCGAGGCCGAGCGCGCGGTGGTCCACCGCAACTACTCCGACCGCGTCGGCGAGATGATCAACGGCATCGTCAAACGCCTCGACCGGGGCGCGATCATCGTCGAGCTCGGCGACACCGAGGCGCTCGTGCCGCGCAACGAGCAGGCGCGCCACGAGCGCTACAGCCAGGGCGACCGGATCCGCTCGGTGGTGGTCGACGTCACCATGGACGCCGCCCGGCCGCAGGTGGTCATGTCACGGACCGCGCCGAAGCTGCTCGAGAAGCTGCTCGAGATGGAGGTGCCGGAGGTCTACGACGGCACGGTCGTCATCAAGCGCTGCGTCCGCGAGCCCGGCGAGCGCGCCAAGGTCGCCGTGTTCTCGCGCGACCGCGACGTCGACCCGGTCGGCGCCTGCGTCGGCCTGAAGGGGTCGCGCGTGCAGGCGATCACGCGGGAGCTCAAGGGCGAGAAGATCGACATCATCCCGTGGAACTCCGACCTCGTGACCTTCGCCCAGAACGCCCTGGCGCCGGCCAAGATCAACCGCGTCGCGGTGCGCGAGGACCTCTCCCAGCGGGTGCTGCTCGACGAGAACGGCCAGCCGGTGCTCGACGCGGGCGGCCTACCGGTGCGACACGAGGTCAAGGACACGGTTCTCGACGTCATCGTCGGCACCGAGCAGCTCTCGCTGGCGATCGGCAAACGTGGCCAGAACGTCCGTCTGGCGTCGAAGCTCCTCGACTGCCGGATCGAGATCAAGAGCGAGGAGGCGGTCAAGGACGAGCTCGCCTCGGCACTCGCCTCGATGCTGCGCGAGATGGAGGGAGCGTCCGACGACGAGCATCTGCCGGTCCTCGACGAGCCGGCGACCGCCGCCGTCGACTACGACCAGCTGATCCCGCTCGAGGAGATGGAGATGATCACCGACCGGCTGCGCGAGCGGCTGGAGAGCCACGGGCTGCACACCGCGCAGGACCTGCTGGCACGCAGCGCCGAGGAGCTGGCCGAGATTCCGGGCATCGGGCCGGTCACCGCCCAGCGGCTGCGCGAGATGGTCGCCCGGGCGGTCGAGGAGGCTCTCGCCGAAGCCTCTGAGGCCGCGAGCGAAGGGGAGTGAGCGAGCATGCAGCAGCTGCGAGTCGTCGACCTGGCCCGGACCATGGGCATCACGCCGAAGGAGCTGATCTTCAAGCTCCGCTCGATCGGGGTCAGCGTGGCCGGCGAGGAGGACAACCTCGACCTGTCCACGGTGCGCTCCATCATCACCGGCGAGACCCTGCAGAAGCGTCCCCGTGAGGTGATCGTCCGCTCCGAGGCGCGCCACGAGGAGACCGCCGGGGCCTCCGCCCTCGACCGGCTCGCGATGCGCCGACGGCGTCGTGTCATCAAGACCGAGAAGGAGATCGTCGAGGTCGTCGCCGAGCCCAAGAGGGGCCCCGCGCTCGAAACCGAGGCGGTCGAGGTCGAGGCCGAGGTCGAGACGACCGCGGTAGACGAAGTGGTGGAGCCGGCCGGAGCCGAACTCGCCCCGCCGACCGAGGAGGCCGTCGAGGCGTCGACTCCCGAGACGCCGGAGGCCGCGGCAGAGACCACGCCCGCCGAGCTCGAGGCGGCGCCCGAGGTCGAGCCCGTGTCCCCCGAGGCCGAGTCCGCCGGCGAGACGGCGGTCGTCGAGGAAGGCCACGACGTGGCCGCGGCCGAGGAGGAGGACGAGGAGGAGGAGCGCAAGCCCGCCTTCGAGGTCACCGAGGAAGAACTCACCACCGGCCGCGAAGGGACGGCTGAGGAGGGCCCACAGAGGGTCCGTCCGATTCGGGCCAAGACCCCTCTCGAGCGCAGTCTCCGGGAGCTCTCGCCGGACGAGATCAAGCAGCGGCTGAAGGCCCAGAAGGAGGCAGAGCAGCGCCGCAAGGAAGCCAAGAAGGAGAAGCCCAAGGAGAAGGACAAGGGCGGCCCCGGCACCCGCAAGGCGAAGTCGGCCGCGGACGCCAAGGAGATCCGCGAGCTGCTCAACAAGTTCGAGGAGCAGAAGCTGAAGGGGCAGCAGGAGGGCGGCGTCGCGCGGCCGTCTGCGCCGCGACCCGGTGCGCCCAAGCTGAGCAAGAAGGCGCGCAAGCGCCAGCAGCAGCAGGAGGCGACACGTCGTCCGGCGCCGCCGAGACCCACCCGGTCGGTTGTGTTCAAGGATGGCGATCGGCCCGACGGCCCGATCATCCTGTCCGAGATGGTGACCGCCAAGGAGCTCGCCGACAAGCTCAACGTGACCGCCAAGGACCTGCTCGCCCTGCTCATCGGCAAGGGCGTCATGGTCACCACCAACCAGTCGCTGCCGCACGCCCTCGCAGAGGAGATCTGCGCCGATCTCGGCGTCGACGCGATGGTCGCCTCGGCCGAGGAGGTGATCGAGTTCGAGCGCGAGGAGACCCAGGACGCCATCGGTCCGATCCGCTCGCGGCCGCCGGTCGTGACCGTGATGGGTCACGTCGACCACGGCAAGACCTCCTTGCTCGACGCCATCCGGACGACCCGGGTCGCCGAAGGCGAGGCCGGCGGAATCACCCAGCACATCGGCGCCTCGAAGGTCACCACCGCCGACGGGCGGACGGTGGTGTTCGTCGACACCCCCGGGCACCAGGCATTCACCCAGATGCGGGCCCGCGGCGCCCAGGTCACCGACCTGGTGGTGCTGGTGGTCGCTGCCGACGACGGCGTCATGCCCCAGACGCGCGAGGCG
>CAZKKP010000120.1:2821-9579 GCA_964553295.1 uncultured Thermoanaerobaculia bacterium
GCGCCGCCAACGTTGGCGGGCGCGCGTCGTCAAAGCCGCTGGTCGTGGCGATGAACAAGATCGACAAGGCCAACGCCAACCCCGAGCGGGTCAAGCAGCAGCTCGCCGAAGTCGAGGTCCTGGTCGAGGACTGGGGCGGCGACGTGCCCTGCGTGCCGGTGTCGGCGAAGAAGGGCGACGGCATCCCCGAGCTCCTCGACATGATCCTGCTGGTCTCAGAGATGCGCGACCTCAAGGCGGCCGACGGAGGACTGGCCCGCGGCATCGTGCTCGAGGCGCGCAAGGAGAAGGGTCGCGGCATCGTCGCCACGGTCATCGTCGGCCAGGGGAGGATCGCAGTCGGAGACTACTTCTTCTGCGGCTCGACCTGGGGACGGGCGCGGGCCCTGGCGGATGACCGCGGTCAGCGCATCGAGACTGCCGGTCCTTCCGAGCCGGTGGAGGTCATGGGCTTCGACGGGATGCCCGGCGCCGGCGACGTCCTGCAGTGCGTGGAGAGCGAGGAGCGCGCCCTCGAGGTCGCCTCCTTCCGATTCCAGCGCGACAAGGAGGAGGGACTCGCCACGTCCCGCAAGGTGTCCCTCGACACCCTTTTCGACCACATGGCCGAGGCCGAGTCCAAGGAGCTCAACATCGTCGTCAAGGCCGACGTGCAGGGCTCCGTCGAGGTCCTCAAGGAGACCCTGGCGAGCCTCGGTACCGAGAAGGTCAAGATCCATGTGCTGCACGGCTCGGTCGGAGCGGTGACCACCAACGACGTGATGCTCGCCTCGGCGTCCAACGGCATCATCATCGGCTTCAACGTCCGCCCGGAACGGACCGCGCGCGAGCTCGCCGAGACCGAGCAGGTCGACATCCGAATGTACACCGTGATCTACGACCTCGTCGACGAGGTCAGGAAGGCGATGGTCGGGCTGCTCGAGCCGGTGTTCAAGGAGGAGGAGCTCGGTCACGCCGAGGTGCGCGAGGTCTTCCGGGTGCCCAAGGTCGGCTCGATCGCCGGCTGCCACGTCGTCGACGGGGTGATCGTGCGCAGCGCCAGGATCCGGCTGCTGCGCGACCACGTCGTCGTCTTCCAGGGTCAGATCTCGTCACTGAAGCGTTTCAAGGACGACGCCGCGGAGGTCCGCCAGGGCTTCGAGTGCGGCATCGGCATCGAGCGCTTCCAGGACGTCAAGGTGGGCGACGTGATCGAGGCCTACCGCATGGTGGAGGTGGCGCCAGAGCTGTGACCGGCGGCGGCACGGTGGGGCACGAAACACCGGGAGAGACGGGGAGGTCGGCGGCATGAGCGAACCGGTCTACGTCGGCATCGTCCGCCTCGAGCTGCACCTGCCCGACGCCCACAGTCTGAAGGAGAAGCGCTCCGCCACCCGACCGCTGGTGGAGCGGATCCGCAACCGTCACCAGGTGATGATCGTCGAGGCCGACCACCGCGACCTCCACCAGCGCGCCGGCTTCGCGATCGCCGCCCTCTCGACCGACCCGGTGGACGTCGAGAGCCGGCTCCAGCGGGTCCGCCGGACGGTCGACGAGACCTGGCCGGGATACGTGCTCGCCTGGGAGCTCGAGGTCATCCAGCTCGACTGAGGAGGCAGATAATGAGTGACCAGCACTTCTCCAGGAACGCCCGCCTCGAGGGCGAGCTGCGCTCGGTCCTCGCCGAGCTGCTGCTGGCAGAGGTCAAGGACCCGAGGCTGGAGGGGGTGACCGTGTCCGGCGTCCGGCTGTCTGCCGACCGGTCGCTGGCGCGCGTCTACTTCTCGGTGCTCGGCGAGGTCGAGGTGGCCCGCCAGGCGGCCGACGGATTCGCCGCAGCCGCCGCCTTCCTGCGCCGCGAGCTCGGCCGCCGGATGCGCCTGCGCAGCGTGCCGGCCCTCGAGTTCCTGCGCGACACCAGCTACGAGTACGGCGATCGCATGGAGCGGCTCTTCGAGCGGCTGCAGCGTGACGGTGCTGCATCCGCGGACCCGGACGGCGACGACCGCGGAGAGACCTCGTGAGCCGGACCACCGACGATCCGCGCGTCGCCCTGGAGCGCCTCCGCCGCTCGCGGCGGCTGCTCCTCACCGGCCACCGCAGCCCTGATGGCGACTGCCTCGGCGGCGCCCTCGGCCTGGCCGAGCTCGCCAGGGCCCTCGGGATCGAGTCGGTGATCGTCAACCGCGACCCGGCGCCGTCGGGTCTCGCCGAGCTTCCGGGCGCCGAACAGGTGCTGGTTCGCGACACCCTCCCGGAGGACTTCCCGGCGGCCTACGACCTGATCTGCACCGTCGAGTGCCCCGGCCTCGACCGCACCGGCTTCGACGACCTGCACCGGCTGCCGATCCTCAACCTCGACCACCATCCCGGCAATGAGCGCTACGGCGAGTTGAACTACCTCGACGAGGACGCTCCGGCAGCCGGCGAGATGGTCTGGCGAATGTTCACCGCGGCGCCGGTCACCCCCAGCCCCGCCGCCGCCACCGCCCTGTACGTCGCCCTGACCACCGACACCGGGGACTTCCGCTACTCGAACACCAGCCCGCGGGCCTTGCGCGCCGGCGCCGAGATGATCGAGTGGGGCGCCCAGCCGGCGCAGGTGGCCGAGCTGGTCCACCACCGTCGCAGCCCGTCGTCGCTGCGCCTGCTCGGCGAGGCGCTGCGCCGGCTCGAGCTGGTTGCCGACGGTCGCGTCGCGGTGATCACCGTCGACTCCGAGGCCTTCCGGAGATCTGGCGCCACCCCCGCCGACACCGACGACCTCGTCAACCATCCACGGGCGATCGCCGGGGTGCGTGTCGCCGTGCTGTTCAAGCAGTGGCAGCCGGGGATCGTCCGGGTCAGCCTGCGCTCCAGGGGCGCCGTCGACGTCCGGGCGGTGGCGGCGTCCTGCGGCGGCGGAGGTCACCTCAACGCCGCCGGGTGTACGGTCCCGGGCGAGCTGGAGTCGGTCCGCCGGCGGGTGCTCGACCTGGTGTGCCGAGCGGTCGAGGCCGGCTCGTGAGCCGCCGACGCCCCTCCCGGATCCACGGCCTGCTGCCGGTGTACAAGCGTCCGGGACCGACGTCCCACGACGTCGTCGACATGGCGCGGCGGGCCCTCGGCGAGCGGCGAATCGGTCACACCGGCACCCTCGACCCGATGGCCGAGGGCCTGCTGCTGCTCTGCGTCGGCCACGCCACCCGGCTGCAGCAGTTCCTCATGCGCTGGGACAAGTGCTACCGCGGCACCGTCCGCCTCGGCCATGCGACCACCACCTACGATCGCGAGGGCGAGCTGATGGCGCCCCAGGGAGCGGTGCCGGCGCTCGGGCCCGAGTTCCTTGCCGGTCTGACCGAGCGTTTCAGTGGCAGCTTCGAGCAGGTGCCGCCGCCCTACTCGGCCAAGAAGGTGGCCGGCCGCAAGATGTACGAGCTCGCCCGCAACGGCCAGGAGGTCGAGCTCGAGGCCAAGACGGTGACCGTGCATGCCCTGAGGATCCAGGCCCTCGCCGCCGACCTTCTCGAGCTCGAGGTCACCACGTCGTCGGGCTTCTACGTCCGCTCTCTTGCCCATGACCTCGGCCTCGTGCTCGGCTGCGGCGGTCACCTGGAGCACCTGCAGCGGTCCCGCATCGGTCCGTATCTGGCGAGTGCCGCCCTCGACCAGGAGACCCTGAGCTCGGCTGAGCCGGCGGTCGAGATCGTCGGGGGCCATCACTGGGTCGACCTCGATGCCGTCGAGCTGCCGCTGCCGTCGGTCGACCTCAACCGTACCGCCGGCGACTGCTTCGTCCATGGCCAGGAGGCGGTCGTCCTGCGCACCGGTGGCGAACCCCTCGCTCCTGGGGACGAGGTCGTCGCCCGGTCCGACCGCCACCGCCTGCTCGGCATCGGGGCCGTTCAGACGGTGCTCGCCCGCGGCCGCACCATCGGGCTCAGGCCGAGCGTCGTGCTCGCGCCGCCGTGAGCCCGGGCACACGGCGGCGCCCACGGCGGCGGCGCCTTTTCGGACCCTTCGCTCCCCCCCGATGAGCGCATCTAAACCTTGCACACCGGGAGCTTCCCTGATAACGTACCCGGGCCTCCACGCCACCGGAGGATCCTTTGGAGGATGACGTGAGCCACTTCGACGCGCAGAAGCCAGGAATCATCGACGAGTTCCGCACCCACACCGGCGACACCGGGTCCCCGGAGGTGCAGGTCGCACTTCTCACTCGCCGCATCGCCTACCTGACCGAGCACTTCAAGATCTTCAAGAAGGACTTTCACTCGCGGCGCGGCCTGCTGCGCCTGGTCGGCCGCCGGCGCCGACTGCTCGAGTACCTCAAGAAGAAGGACATCACGCGCTATCGCCAGCTGGTCGAGCGCCTCGGGCTCCGCGGCTGAGGGTGGTGGTCTGATGGACATCACGACACGATCCGTCGAGATCGGCGGGAAGCTGCTCACCTTCGAGCTCGGCAAGGTGGCCAAGCAGGCTGACGGCTCGACCGTGGTGCGGCTCGGCGACACCATGGTGCTCGTCGCCGCCTGCGCCCTGAAGGGCTCCCGCGAGGGCGTCGACTTCCTGCCGCTGACCGTCGACTACAAGGAGCCGACGTCGGCCGGCGGCCGCATCCCCGGCGGCTTCTTCAAGCGCGAGGGCCGGCCCACCGAACGCGAGATCCTCACCTGCCGGCTGATCGACCGCGGCCTGCGGCCGCTGTTTCCCGACGGCTACTACCGGGAAACCCAGCTGATCGCCTGGGTGATCTCGGCCGACGACGCCAACGACCCCGACGTGCTCGGCATTACGGGCGCGTCGATGGCCCTGATGGCCGCTCCCGATATCCCCTTCGACACCCCGATCGCCGGCGTCCGCGTCGGCCGGATCGACGGCGAACTCGTGCTCTTCCCGACCTACGCCCAGCGCGAGGTCTCCGACCTCGACCTGGTGGTCGCCGGCACCGAGGGTGCAGTGGCGATGGTCGAGTGTGGCGCCAGCGAGCTTCCCGAGGCGGTGATCGTCGACGCCCTGGCACTCGCTCACGAGGAGATCAAGAAGCTCATCGCCCTGCAGCGCGAGATCGTGGCCGCCCGCGGGGTAGTCAAGGCTGGCTTCGAGGCCGAGCCCGACCCGTGGCCGGCCGACTTCGACGCCGGGGTCCGCAGCCGTTGGAGCGAGCCCCTGCGGCAGGCCATGCAGGTGCGTGGCAAGCTCGCCCAGCAGGACGCCATCGACGCCGTCAAGGCCGAGGCGCTGGCGTCCCTCGGCGCGGAGGACGCCGACAAGACGCCCTGGATGAAGGCCGTCTTCCACCGACTGGTCAAGGAGATCACCCGCGAGACCATCCTCGAGCGCCGGGAGCGGCTCGACGGCCGCGCCTTCGACGAGATCCGGCCGGTCACCGGCGAGACCGGCGTGCTGCCACGCGCCCACGGCTCGGCCCTGTTCACCCGCGGCGAGACCCAGGCCCTGGTCACCGCGACCCTCGGAACCTCCGAGGACCAGCAGCTGATCGAGGCCTTCGAGGGCGAGTTCAAGCAGCGGTTCCTGCTGCACTACAACTTCCCGCCGTTCTCGGTCGGCGAGGTGAAGTTCCTGCGCGGACCCGGCCGGCGAGAGTACGGCCACGGCGCGCTCGCCCGGCGCGCCCTGACCCCTGTGATCCCGTCCGAGGCTGACTTCCCTTACACCATTCGGGTGGTGTCCGACATCCTCGAGTCGAATGGCTCCTCGTCGATGGCCTCGGTGTGCGGCGGCTCGATGGCGATGATGGACGCCGGCGTGCCGATGCGATCGGCCGTAGCGGGCGTCGCCATGGGGCTGGTGTCCGACGGCGCGCGGTTCGCGATCCTGACCGATATCGCCGGCCAGGAGGACCACTACGGCGACATGGACTTCAAGGTCGCCGGCACCCGCGAGGGCATCACCGCCCTGCAGATGGACATCAAGATCGCCGGCCTCGATCGCGAGATCCTCGAGCAGGCGCTGGAGCAGGCCCGTCGCGGGCGTCTCCACCTGCTCGACGTCATGGCCGGCGCGATCGCCGAGCCGCGGCCCGAGGTCTCCCGCTACGCGCCGCGGATCTTCACCGTCAAGATCCCGGTGGAGATGATCCGCCTGGTCATCGGCCCCGGCGGCAAGACGATCCGCAAGATCGTCGACGACACCGGCGCCAAGATCAACGTCGACGACGACGGCACCGTCCAGATCGCCACCAACGACCAGGCTCGGGCCGACAAGGCGATCGCCATCATCGAGTCGCTGACGCGGGTACCCCAGATTGGCGAGGAGTACGACGGCATCGTCCGGCGGCTCGAGCCGTACGGGGCGTTCGTCGAGATCGGACCCAACCAGGACGGTCTGCTGCACATCTCCGAGGTCTCGATGGAGCGCATCCCGGACATCCGCGACGTGCTCGCCGAGGGCGACCCCATCCGGGTGCGGATCATCGACATCGACGCCAACGACCGGATCAAGCTGTCGCGCCGCGTGATTCTCGAGACCGAGGCGCGTGGGCGAGGCGAGGAGATCCCGGAACGTGAGGCGCCGCCGCGCCGCGACGACGATCGGCGCGGCGGTCGTCCCGGAGGCCCGGGCGGCCGCGGAGGCCGGCGCGACGACCGCCGTCCCCCCCGCCGTGGCGGCAACGACTGACGACCCACCCCCATCCCCAGCAACCCCAAGGGCCGGTCACACCGGCCCTTTTCCGTTCCGCAACCGCAAAGACCCTCCCAGCGCCGAACCGCAGGAGCTCAACCCCACTCTTGGGAAATTACACCGTTGTGGGATGCGAGTCGCTCCTCTGTGCCTCT
>CAZKKP010000121.1:0-8779 GCA_964553295.1 uncultured Thermoanaerobaculia bacterium
CGCGGCTGGATTCCGTCGCCGGCGAGCCGCACCCGCAGCCGCCATGCGGCGGCGAGCAGGCGCACCGCGCCGCGCGCGGCCATGCCCAGGGCGCCCGGGGGGCCGAGGGCAGCGCGGATCTCGTGGTCGAGGGTGCGGGCACGGCGCCGCTCGAGGTCGTTGACACCGTGGCGGGCGAGCTCCGCCAGCATCGGCGACCACTCCCGGGTGCGGCGGGCGAGACGCGCCATGCGGCGCTCGAGGCAGGGGTCGCGGTGCGCCATCGCCGCCAGCCGTCGCCAGCCGCGGAAGGCGGTCTCCACCACCCTGTACATCGAGCTGGAGTTGGCCTCGTAGTCCTGTCGGAAGGCGCGCTCGAGCCAGCGCTCCGGGGCGTCGCCCGGGAACTCGGGGTGGCGCCAGGCGAGCTCCTTCTGGCCGTGCCACTCCTCCCAGGGCAGCTCGTCCCGGAGCAGCCCGCGCCGCTCGAGGTCGCGGTACAGCGGGGTCACCGGGAGCGGCGTCAGCAGCATGAACTGGACGAAGTCGGCCTCGAGGCCGACCAGGAAGTCGACATCGTCCTTGATGCTCTCCGCGGTGTGGTGCTCGGCACAGAGAATCCCCGAGGCGAGCACGGTCACCCCGCGGTCGCGCAGCTCGCGGACCAGGCCGCGGGCGTCGATCCCCCGGTTCTTGGCGTAGGCCGCCGCCTCGGACGCCGACTCGACGCCCAGCCAGAGGAAACTCACCCCGAGCCGGACCAGGTTGTCGAGGCCGAAGGCGAGCACCGCCTCGGCGGAGGAGAAGATGCGGAAGTCGAAGGAGCGCCCGTCGCGCTCCATGGCCGCGAGCAGCTCGAGGGCGCGACCGCGGTCCTTGAGGAAGTTCTCGTCCATGACGAAGAAGTCGTCGCTGCCGCGCGCCTCGGCGATCGCGCAGGCGGCCTCGTAGAGCTCGTGGCCGGTGGCGAGATAGGGGGTGTAGGCGCGGCCGAAGAAGTGGGAGGTGCTGCAGAAGGCGCAGCCGTTGACGCATCCGACTCCGGGCACCAGCAGGCTCGCCGGACGGCCGAGCGCGGGCACGCCGAGAATGCTCTCCCGCTGGGTCGACGGCAGCACCGGATGGACGATCGGCGCCTCCGGATCCTCGCCGAGCAGTGCGCGCAGCGGCCGGATCCCCTCGCCGCGGATGACGTCGTCGCACTCGACCAGGCCCTCGACGCCCTCGATCGCAGCGCCGTGGCCGCCGAGCACGATGCGGGCGCCCGGGGCGTGTCGCCGGACCAGCCGCGCCATCTCACGCGCCTTGACGAGGTTCGGGGCGATGAACGAGATCCCGACCACGTCCCAGCCCCTCGCCAGCTCCCGGATGAACCGCTCGCGGCTCGGGAAGTCGAGCACGGTGACGTCGGCCGCGAGGTTCGCGGCGAGGAAGTAGAGGCCGAAGGAGCGGTGGTGGAAGCGGAACGAGGCGGTCCCCTGGCCCCGCGTGACCTGGTTGTGGAACAGCTCCATGATGTTCTCTTTGCGCCCCCAGGCGTCGTCGACGCCGAAGGGCCCGAACACCCCGGAGAGCAGCACGCGGGGCGAAGAAGGCGTCCGGTCGTGGTCCACGGCATCCCCCTGACGGTCGCCGCGTCCAGTGCGATTCGCCGCGACGGTCGGGACACTCTGAAGTACCGCGGTCATGGTCGTGTCATGACGGCCAGCTTCCGTGCGCGGAGGATCGTCCACTTCGGCGAGGCCACCTGCGAGCGGCCCGCGTCCCCGGACGCGACCCGCGACTTCGGCCGCCGCCCCGCCGACCGGGAGATGGTGGCAAGGGGTGGTGACTCCGAGGGCTGTCGAAGGGCAGAAGCTATCCCTACTCTCGTCGAATAACACAAGAAATGAACCCTGCTAAATTCTGTTTATGCCGATCTCCGATCACTTGCTGCGGGTACTGAAGACCGACAACCCATGGCTCGAGGGGCAGCCGCTGGCCATCTGGTTCGCCCACCACCTGCCGCCGGTGGTCCTCCCTCGACGGCCTCTCCCCGACACCCACGACCGCGTGTGCCTCGTCGTCGGACCTCGACAGGCCGGCAAGTCCACCCTCGTCTGGATCGAGCTCGAGCGCCTCGGCGAGCCGTGCCTGCTGCTCAACTGCGAGGAACCGTCGGTGGCCGAGTGGCTGCGGTCGCCGGCGAGTTTCTGGCGGACTGTGAGGACCTCGCTCCGGGCGTCCCGGCGCTGTTCTTCGAGGAGGTCCAGCGGCTCGACGAGGCGGGGCTCTTCCTCAAGGGTCTGGTGGACCGCCGCACCGGCAAGCGCCTCTACGCCACCGGCAGCTCGAGCTTCGACCTCGAGGCCCAGACCCGCGAGAGCCTCGCCGGGAGAGCCGCTCGTACATTGCTCCTCCCCCTGTCCCTCGAGGAGTTCTCGGCAACGGTCGGCGGCTCACCACGGCTCGCCGAGAGCGCGATGGACGAGCACGTCCGGACCCGACTGGTGTACGGCAGCTACCCGCCGGTCGTCCTCTCTTCCGACGTGGAGAGAACGCTGGCCGAGCTCGTCGAGGCGTTCGTCGTCCGAGATGCTTCGGATCGCTTCCGGATACGCCACTTCGGCGCCCTCCAGAAGGTGCTCGAGCTGGCCGCCAGCCAGGTCGGCAACCTGGTCAACTTCTCCGAGTGGGCCGCGCTGGCGGGTATCAGCAACGACACCGTGGCCGAGTACTGCAGGCTGCTCGAGGAGACCCACGTGTTGCGGCTGGTGCGCCCGTTCGTCGGCGGCAAGAGGGCCGAGATCACCTCGGCCCCGAAGGTCTACTTCGTCGACAACGGCATCAGGAATCAGCTCTTCGGAGGTTTCGGCGCGGTCGACGCCAGGGCGGACCGCGGTGCGCTGCTCGAGAACCTGGTGTTCTCCGAGCTCGCCAAGCTGACCAACCCGCTGCTCGAGCCATTTCGCTACTGGCGGAGCAAGTCGGGTGCAGAGGTCGACTTTGTCGTGCAGCTGAAGGGCCGTCTGATCGCCTGTGAAGCGAAGGCCGGCGACTCGCGTGGTCGCCTCACCCGGTCCGCGCGGAGCTTCGTCGACGCCTACGCTCCCGAGCGCTTCCTGGTCGTCAACCAGGCCTCCCATCCCGAGCAGTCTTTCGGTGCGACCACGGTCCAGTTCATTCGACCCTGGGAGCTTCACCTGGTGCTGCGTGAACTGAGGGACTGACCGACTCGGGACGACCGACCTGCCGGAGCACCGCGTGACCGGCGGACGCCCATGACACCGGCAAACCTCCGCCCCGCACGGCGAGGAAGAGACCTCTCGTGGCGGCGCGCTCGGCCGCCGCCGCGCCGGTGGCCGAAGGGCCTGAACCGTCGTACTCTGGCGCCGGGAGGGCCCATGAGACCCATCGGCTGCGTCCTGCTCCTCATCCTCGCGGCGTCGTGGTTCCAGGCCGCGGCTGCCGAGCCCGCCGGCGACGGTGTGCGCACCGTCTACCTGATCCGCCACGGCGACTACGACTCGGCGGACGAACGCGATGCCGACGTCGGCAAGGCCCTGACCCCGCTCGGCGTCGCCCAGGCCCGGCTGCTCGGCGCTCGCCTCCGCGGCATGCCCGTGGAGTTCACGAGCCTGACCTCGAGCACCATGACGCGGGCCCGGCAGACCGCGCTGGTGATCGGCGAGGAGCTCCCGAAGCTGGCGCTGACCAGCACCCCCGAGCTGTCCGAGTGCACCCCCACCACCTGGCGCGAGGACGTCATGGCCGACGAGAAACCGGAGGACGTCGCCGCCTGCGACGCCCGGCTCGACGAGGCCTTCGCCGCCTACCTCACACCCTCGCCGGAGGCCGACCGCCACGACCTGGTGGTCTGCCACGGCAACGTCATCCGCTGGTTCGTCACCCGGGCGCTCAAGGTCGACCCCCACGCCTGGCTCGGCATGTCGATCGCCAACTGCAGCCTCACCGTGATCACCGTCAAGCCCGACGGCGCCATGAAGGTGCTGAGCTTCTCGGACTCGGGCCACCTCCCGCCCAACCTCGAGACCCGGACCTCCCCCGGCGTCAACCGCAGCCTGCTCGTGCCGGCGGCCGCGCGTCCGGGTTGACCTCCCGAGCCGCCTGCAGAGCTCCGGCCGCGCCCGCAACCCGGCCCGCCGGCCTCTTCACCACAGAGACACAGAGACACCGAGGTACACAGCGCGGCCGGACCCGCAACCGAAGGCCCGTGCGAATCGTCGTCAGAAAACACGACACCAAGACACGCTGAACGATCTCAGAGCATGCCCGCCGACGATGGGAGGATGGAGTTCGAACCGCAGAACACTCCCCGTGGTGAGCTTCCCCACGTACGGCCGCAGAACTCGCGTCCCCCCTCTGCGCCCCTCTGCGTCCTACTCTACCGGTTCAATTCGCTGTGTCTTCTGACCGCGGACGGCGCGGGGATGGGCCTGCCGGGTTTGGGGTCGTGGTGGACCGTGGGTTGGGGCTCGGATCGGTGGTGGTGGTTTGAGTGGGGTCGCCTTTCTTACCGCAGAGGACGCAGAGGGACGCAGAGGAGGAGGACGGGCTTCGGCGCCCTCGCCTCAGGCCCGGTCCCAGCCTCCCTGCTCCCGCAGCCGGGCGACGATCTCCCGGGCCCGCTCCGCGAGCAGCACGGAGTCGGTCTTGGCGACGCGGTTCAGGGGGAAGGTCCCGGGCTCGAGGATCTCGTAGTGCAGGGGTCGCATGTAGGCGGCGAGGACGTCGCGCGCGTGCGCCTCGAGCCCCTCGGCGGTGACCTCGGCGTCGGGCTTGCGCTCGACGAAGGCCACGATCGCCTCGCCGAACACCTCGTGCTCGACGCCCACCACGCCGACCATGGCGACCGCGTCGGCAAGCCCGGCCAACGCATCCTCGACCTGGGCCGGGAAGACCTGGTAGCCCTTGGGCTTGATCACCCACTTGGCGCGGCCGGCGAGGTGCAGCCCGGCCTCGTCCATCGAGCCGAGGTCGCCGGTGTAGACCCAGCCGTCGGTGGACAGGGACCGGCGGGTCGCCTCGGGGTCGTTGACGTACCGGCGGCGTCGAACAGGTGCAGGGTGACCGCGGTACCGCCGTAGAAGAAGGGCGTCATGAGCTGCTCGGTCTGGCAGCCGACGTGCGACGGCGGCAGGTTGACCAGCATCCGCGCCTCCTCTTGGATGCCGAAGGCGGCGCCGATGCACATGTTCTGGCAGGTGATGGCGCGGTGGGAGAGCAGCGCCGGCTTGGGGTAGCCGGTGGAGCCGGTGGTGAAGATCACCAGGCAGCCGTCGTGCTCGGCGGTGGCGGCGCGGGCCTCGCGGTAGGCCGCCAGCCGCTCCGGCGCGGCTCCCGCGGCGACCGCCTCGCCGAGGGCCCTCGCCTCGGCGGCGAGCACGAAGCCGTTGACCGCGCCCTCGATCGTCTCCTCCGGCGCCGACAGCTGCACGAGGTGCTCGACGAAGAGGCAGTGCTGCTGCACCGCCCGGGCGAGCTCCCGGAAGTCGGCCGCCGCCGTCTTCCCCAGGAAGGCGAAGCCCCTGGCCCGCACCAGCCCCAGGCTGCGAATCACCTCGGGCGTCTTGAGCCGCAGGTCGAGCGGCACGAAGACCACGCCGATCTTGAAGCAGGCGTACTCGAGGAGGATGTGCTCGGTGAGCAGGGGCAGCGACGAGGCGAAGAAGTCTCCCCGAGCGAAGCCCATCGCCTGCAGCCGCATCGCCAGCGCGGTGGTGGCCTCGTCGAAGCGCCGCCAGCTCAGCTCCTCGCCGGTGCTCGCGCAGACGATCGCCGGCGCCTCCGGCTTCTCCCGCGCCCACATCTCCACCAGCCCGTGCAGCAGGTGGCGGTCGGCGAAGTCCCGCTCGTAGTGCTCCAGCGTCAGCTGCGGCACCCCGTGCCGCGTCGCGAACTCGACCATGGCGCCCTCCCGGGATCCCGTGGATGCAGGTGCCGAGTATCTTGGAGTCTCCCCTGGCCAAGGTCAACGCTCCCGCCCGACCTCCCGGCGCAGCGCCCCGACGCCCCGTCTTCCCTGGCCCTGCGTCACAGATCGCCTCTCGTGAAGGCCGCAGTTTCGCCGACCGGGTTCAGCGGTCGTAGTGGGTCCGGGCACGCAGGACGTACACCGTGCGGCTTTCCTCGTCCACACGGTAGACGACCCGATCGCGGTGGGTCAGGCGCAGCGACCGGTAGTCGGCGAGGTCACCCACCAGCTTCTTGCCGCTCGTGGGATCGACCGCCACCCGCTCGAGCAGCATCTGGCGGAGCTTTGCCCGGAGTTTCGGCGACAGGGTCGCGATGTCCTTCTCCGCCCGGCGAGTGATCACGACCTCGTATCGACCCGCCTCAGTCATCGCCGAGAACCGCTGCCGCGGGACGGGTGCGGCCGGCGGCGATGTCGTCCTCGGCCTCGGTCAGGCTCTCGCGGAGGCCCCGCACCGACAGCAGCTCGAGAGTCTCGAGGAGGGCGTCGTAGTCCTCCTCCGCGAGCAGGACCACGCTACCGTCCCGGTGTTGGATCCTCACCTCTTCGCGCGCGTGCACCGCTCTCCGGATGAGATCGAAGAGCTGGCTGCGCGCCTGTGTTGCCGTCAGAGTGGTCACGATCGCGTCTCCTCCGAGCCAATGTACGTTTTTACGTACATCCCGTCAACCGACCAGAGAGTCGACGCCGCCGGCACGAGCCGGCATGGTCGTCACGCCAGAGGATTCACGTGCTCGACGCCGGGGAAGCGCTTGAAGTCGTGGTCGGTAGAGTAGATCGCGGCGCCGTTCTCGATGGCGAGAGCAGCGACGTGGGCGTCCGATGTGAGGTTGCCCGCGGTCCCCGCGGTCTTCAGCAGGTTGCGCAGGATCGGCCAGTGCCGGGGTCCGGGCGCAACCGCCTCGACGAAGGGCAGCTCGAGCCAGGAGTCGACGTACGCCACCGCGCGCTCGGGGGCGAGAGGATAGCGGATGATGCCGCTGCGGGTGGTGATGCGGAGGAACGCCAGCAGCACCACCCAGGGCAGCCCCACCACCTGCGTCGACGAGAAGGTGTCTTCCAGCCAGCGACGCGCCGGCTCGTGCAACGGCGCATCGCGGTCGACGGCGTAGATGAGCAGGTTGGCATCGACCAGGATCACTTCCGGGCCTCGAGCTCGCGGGCGATCGCCTCGTCCTCGAGGGCGTCGGCGAGTCGTAGCGCCCTGTCGAGGTCGATGCCCGGAACCACGCCGCCCAGCGACGAGGGCTCGAGACGATACCGCTTCGCCTCCGGCGCGCCCCGGCGCTGCGCGAGCCCCGCCCGAATGGCCTCGTTCACCACCGCCTTGAACGACCTCCCGGACCGGTAGGCCTCGGCCTTCAACGCCTCCGCTACCTCCGGATCGAGCGTCAACGTCGTCCTCACGCAGGCATCATAACATCTACCACCGAGACATCAAAGCATCAATGGCAACCTCTCCTGTTACCCGATTCGCGCAGCGAATCGGGCCACCCCCACCGCTCCTAGAAGGGCGAGAAGCCACCCTGCTCCCAGAAGTCCTCGCGCACCCCGCCGTAGAGGCGGCGCAGGGCCTCGAGGTGCTCCTTCTCCCAGTCGGCGAGGAACTGGTAGAAGTCCTTGACCTCGGCGTCGGTCGCCTGCTCGGCGGCGCCGGTGAAGTAGGCGACGGCGCGGTCCTCGAGCGTCATGCCGACCGAGTTCGAAGTCGGCGCCGTGGGCCTGGCGGCGGAAGGAGTCGGTGAAGATGGTCGAGGTGAAGGCCTTGAGGTCGGGGTCGCGGTGGTGCAGGGCGAAGGCCTGGACGCCCTTTTCCTCGAAGCTGCCCATGACGCCCTTGAGATAGGCCTTGTGCTGCATCTCGTCGCGGGCGAGCTTGTCGAACAGCTCCTGCACCGGCTCGTGCCTGGCCTGCTCGGCAGCCATCGAGTAGAAGGTGTAGCCGTCGACCTCGATCTGGTAGGCCTTGCGCAGAATCTCGCGGATCTCGTTGGCGGTGTCCATCGTCAGCCTCCCGCAGCCAGCACCGAGCGGTCAAGCGGCTCGGGCCGGATGGCGACCTCGTCGACCGGCACCCAGGCGATGGCGCCGGTCGGGCAGAAGGGCACGCAGCGCGGGTCGCCGCCGCACAGGTCGCACTTCTGCACGCAGTGGTAAGTCTCGTCCCAGAGCATGTTGCCGAAGGGGCAGGCGGCGACGCACATCCGGCAGGAGATGCAGCGCGAGCGCGCCATATCGACGGCGCCGGTCTGAGGGTTGCGGACCAGGGCGTCGGTCGGGCAGACCGCGACGCAGGCCGCGTCGTGGCACTGAAAGCAGACCACCGGCGTGCCCAGCTCGGGGCCGCGGCGGTGGATGTTGATCCGGGTCGCCGCGGGTCGGCCCTCGCTGCCGTGGGCAAACGCGCAGGCGAGCTCGCACTTGCCGCAGGCGATGCAGCGCTCGACCGAGACCTTGTACATCATCCTCATCGCCGCCTCCTCACTTGACCTGGCCGAGCTTGGCGAAGGTGGCGGCCATCGCCTTCCGCTTGGCGCGGTCGGAGGTCTCGAAGTAGCTCATGGGCACCCCCGAGCGGCGGGCGAAGTGCTCGGCCTGGGCCTTCGTGATCACCGCCTCGCCGGTCGCGGGGTCGCGCAGCATGTCGAAGGTCCTGCCCCAGATGGTGCGCTTCGCGTTCGACGTCTCGTAGGGAATGCAGTCCGTCGGGCAGATCTCGGCGCAGGCCAGGCAGCCGATGCAGTCCGGCGGCGCCTCGTGGAAGGGCGGCGCGATCTCGCGGCCGCAGCCGCGGTCCACCGAGGAGATCGCCGACACGCCGATGTG
>CAZKKP010000121.1:8789-9578 GCA_964553295.1 uncultured Thermoanaerobaculia bacterium
GCAGACCCTGGTGCAGAGCGCGCACAGGATGCAGTCGGTGGGCTCGGGGTTGGCGGCGTAGGAGGTCTCCTCGATGCCGTGCTCCCGGGCCAACCGCTGGATCAGCGGCGTCTCCGGGCAGCGGGCGAGCAGCAGGTCGAGGACCACGCGGCGGGTCTCGAGCACCCGTTCGGTCGCCGTGAAGACGCGCATCCCCTCCTCGACCGGGTGGTTGCACGAGGTCACCAGCTTGAACCAGTCCTCGTCCCAACCCGGCCGCCAGAGGTCGACGACGCACAGGGCTCGAGCCCGTCGAACTGGCACAGGGTCGGCACCTCGACGCCGGCGGCGCGGGCGGCGTCGAGCAGTGTCGCGTCCTCGGCCACGGTCACCCGCCGGCCGTTGACGGTGAGGTTCGGCATCACACCACCTCCGCTTTCTCGAGCAGAACCTTGGGGAAGGTGCGGATCGCCTCGGTCGGGCAGACGTCGAAGCAGGCGCCGCAGGAGATGCATGCCTCGTGGTGGATGACGTGCAGCTCCTTCGAAGCGCCGGTGATGGCGTCGACCGGGCAGGCCTTGAAGCAGGCGTGGCAGCCGTCGCAGGCGTCGGCGATGATCTCGTAGGCGGTCAGCTCGCGGCAGATCCCGGCCGGGCAGGCGCGCTCCGAGATGTGCGCCTCGTACTCCGAGCGGAAGTAGCGCAGGGTCGAGAGCACCGGGTTGGGCGCCGACTTGCCGAGCTCGCACAGGCTGCCGAGCTGCATGCACCGGGAGAGGCGCTTGATGCGCTCGACGTCGCCGGGTTTGC
>CAZKKP010000122.1:0-9550 GCA_964553295.1 uncultured Thermoanaerobaculia bacterium
GACCTGGCCGAGAGCGGTCTCGACCCTCCCCGAGCCGGCGTCGAGCACGAGCCGGCCGGCCGCGAGCCTGGCCTCGACCTGGGTGAGCTCGCCTTCGAGCTCGGTCAGCCGCGGCTCGAGAGCGGTCCACAGGGAGTCGACCCTGTGGCGCAGACCGTCGATCTCGGCCGCGGCCGCCTCGGTCGCCGCTCGACTCGAGCGCTCGACGGCGTCGAGCGCCTCCTCGGCCCGGGTCAGGGGCCGTCGGACCGAGGCGATCTCGTCGTGCAGCGAGCTGCGCCGGGCGCGCAGCGTGCGGCCCTCGGCGAGGATCGCCGCGAGCGCGGCGGGCGTCGGGCCTTCGAGGGTCGTCCCGTCGGTGGCGGTCGCCGCGACGACCCGGCCGAAGGCGTCGCCGTACTCGGCGCGCACCACCCGGACCAGGTCCGCCGGTCGCTCGCGGGACACGATCTGGTCGCGCTCGACCCAGACGAAGTCGGCGCCGGTCAGCTCGCGGTTGCCGACCTTCAGCTGCAGCCGCTCGCGGCGCTCGCCGGCGGCGTCGTGGGTGGACTCCTGGGCCGCTTCCGCGCCGACGAGGATGCGGCCGTCGGCGAGCTCGAGGCGCCAGAGGTCCGCCGGCCAGAACCAGCCGAAGGCGTTGACGAAGACGATCCACAGCAGGACGACGAGCAGACCGAGGACCAGGGAGGTCGCCAGCGCGGTGGCCCAGATCCCGGGCAGCCCCGGCGCCACCGGCGCGCCGGCGAAGCCCGGTCGCTCAGAAGCGGCCATAGCGCCTCCGCAGGTGGCGGCCGATGCCGTCGGCGGCGGTGGTCAGGACGAAGGTGAGGAGGAACAGCAGGGTGCCGGTGAGGAAGAGCACCCGGAAGAGGGTGCCGCCGACCGGCGCCTCGGGGATCTCGACGGCGATCGCCGCCGCCATGGTGCGCATGCCGTTGAAGGCGGAGAGGTCGAGCAATGGCGTGTTGCCCGCGGCCATGAGCACGATCATGGTCTCGCCCACCGCCCGGCCGAGGCCGAGCATGACGGCGGCGAACAGGCCCGGGCTGGCTGCCGGAACCACGAGGCGGACCGCCGTCTGCCAGCGGGTGGCGCCGAGGGCCCGGGCGGCGCTGATCAGGGACTGGGGAACCGCCGAGCAGGCATCCTCGGCGATGGTGAAGATCACCGGGATGACGGCGAAGCCCAGGGCGACGCCGACCACCATGGCGTTGCGCTGGTCGTAGCGGATGCCCAGCTCGGTGAACAGGAAGCGCTGGAAGTCGCCGTTGAACAGCCAGCTCTCCAGCGGCCCGGCAACTGCGAACGCCGCCCAACCGACCGCCACAGCGGCGCCGAGCAGCAGGACCAGCTCGCCGCCGGCCGGCAGGCGACGCCGCCAGGCGGCGTGGGTCAGCCGCCAGGTCGCCACCGCCGTGACCACCGCCAGGGGCAGCGAGGCGAAGGCGACGATGGATGGCAGCAGCGCTGCCTCGAGGCGTGGGGCGAGCCACAGCGCGGCGAGGAAACCGACCACCACCGAGGGCACCGCGGCCATGAGCTCGAGGGTCGGCTTGACCGTCGTCTGCACCCAGGGGGGCGCCAGCTGGGAGACGTAGACCGCCGACATCAGGGCCAGCGGCACCGACAGGAGCATCGCGTACAAGGTCGCCTTCAGGGTGCCGAAGAGCAGCGGCCAGAGGCTCAGCTTGGCCTCGAAGGCGTCGCTGCCGCCGGTCGACTGCCAGACCCACTTCGGCGCCGCGTAGCCCTCGTACCAGACCGGCAGGAAGAGGCTGCGCAGGCTCGCCTCCGGGTGGGGGTTGTCGATCGTGCGCCGGAGCATCGCCGGGCCGACCACGGCGAGGCCGCCGTCGGCCTTGGGCGCCATCGCCAGGGCCCGGACCGGGCCGTCGCCCCAGCGGTCCATCAGGAGCCGGCGGCCGGTGGTGGAGAAGTACAGGGCGACCGAGCCCGAGTCGCTGCCGACCAGGAAGCCGCGCCGTCGGTGCGACGGCGCGATCGTGGTCGGCCGGCCGTCGACCGGCGGCAGCCGGCGCACCACCTCGACGACGGGATCGGCCGCGGTAACCGCGACGTCGGGTTGGGAGGCGAGGCTCGCCCCCACCTGGTCGTCGAGCAGCACCGCCGAGCCGCCCGGAGGGATGCGCACGCCGGCGGTCCGCAGCGGTCGCTCGCCGCGGTTGGTCACCTCGACCCGGGGCACCAGGAGCAGGACGTCGAGGGCGCCGCCCTCGGCCGCGGCGACGAGAGTGCCGCCGCCGATCAGCCAGCGGGCGGTCGCCGTCGGCCCCGCGAGCCCCTCGACCTCGAGCTCCTGCCAGCCGGGCTGGCGGAAGACCCGCAGACGGCCGCGCCGGTCGACGACCGCGACGGTGAGCTGCTCCTCGCCGACCGCGGCCGCGACCACGCCGTCCACGCCGGACGGCGCCTCCTCGGCCGACCAGACCTCGTCGTCCGGGCGCCAGCGCGCCGCCGCGAGCCGGCCTTCGACGTCCCAGGCCACCGCGAGCAGCCCGCCGCCGGTGTCGCCGTTGACCGTCGCACCGACCCAGTCGCCCGGGCCGAGCTCGAGGGGCTCGGCTGCCGGCCGCCAGCGGGCGGATGTGGTGCGCTCGTCCGCGTCCCAGCGATCGGTGAAGCGCACCCGGCCGACGACCAGGCGACCGTCGTCGCCGAGCACCGTGAGCAGCTCGTGCACCTCGAGATCGGCGCTGCGCACCGCCACACCTTCCCCGAGCACCTCGAGCGGTGGTCGCTCCGGATGGGCCGGGAAGAGGATCTCGCCGGCCCGGGTCAGGGCCCAGGGGAGGTGCTGGCGGGGATCCGTGCCGACCGCGAGGATGTCGGCGCCCGGCCCGAGGTCCTCGACGGCCCCCTGGCGGGCGCCCAGGAACAGGGGCAGGGCCTGGAGGCCGATGTTGACGACGATCGCGATCACCACCAGGATCACCAGCAGGCCGCCGACGCGGATCACGACGGCGGCGAGGCGATCCTTGCGCTTCTCGTCGAGCAGGCGCGCCACCGTCGTCAACCTCCGCCGGCGAGGCTCAGCTTTCGAGCTTGGCCAGCTGGAGCTGGGCCGTCGCGGCGTCGATCGGGTCGAAGCCGGCCTTCACCACCACCCGCTGGCCGTCCGCCGAGAGGCTGAAGCGGAGGAACTCCGAGGTCAGGCGGTCCAGCGGCCTGCCCGGGACCTTGTTGACGTAGACCTCGAGGAAGCGGGCCAGGGGATAAGAGCCGTTGACTGCGTTCTCCGGGGTCGCCGTCACCGGCGGCTGGCCGGCGGCGGGGGACAGGGGCACGGCGCGCACCTCCGAGGTGGTGTAGCCGATGCCCGAGTAGCCGATACCGTAGCGGTCCTTGCCCAGGCCCTGGACGACCGAGGCCGAGCCCGGCTGCTCCTTGACGGTGTCGCGGAAGTCGCCCCTGCACAGAGCGTGGTCCTTGAAGTAGCCGTAGGTCCCCGAGGCGGCGTTGCGGCCGTACAGCGAGATCGGCGCCGTGCCCCAGTCGCCGCCGAGAGCGAGGGCGCCCCAGACGCTGAGGTCGGTGGCCAGACCGCACTTGCGGGTCTTGGAGAAGATGGCGTCGACCTGGGGGATGGTCAGGAACTCGACCGGGTTGTCCTTGTGGACGAACACCGCCAGGGTGTCGAGGGCGACGTCGACCCGGGTCGGCTCGTAGCCGAACTTCTCCTCGAAGGCGTCGAGCTCGTTGTTCTTCATCCGGCGGGACATGTTGGCGATCTGCACGGTGCCCTCGATGAGGGCGGGGGGCGCGGTCGAGGAGCCCTTGCCCTCGACCTGGATGGTGACCTGCGGGTAGAGCTTGCGGAACTCCTCGGCCATCAGGGTCTGGAGCTCGAGCATGGTGTCCGAGCCGGCGGCGCTGAGGGTGCCGCGCAGCCCCTGGACCTTGGTGTAGCCGGGCAGCTTCGGGTCGAGCTGGGGAGTCGCCGCCCCGGCGGCCGCGGCCAGGGCGAAGGTCCCGATCAGCAGTGTGGCGGTGCGACGCATTTCTCAACCTCCTCGGGTCGGGGGCCTCCATCGGCTGGGCGGGGAGGCCGTGTGGAGTGTGCTGCGGGCAGGTGAAGCTGACGTTAAGCTCACCTCCGGGCGATCAGAAGCGCACGATGTAGTCCACTTGCCAGCGGTCGAGAGGCTCGTCCTCGGCGAGCGCCGGACGGCTGTGGTACCAGGTGAGGTTGACGTAGGACCGGGCGACGAGGCCGACCCGGAGGTCGAGCCGGTGAGCCTCGACGTCGGACGAGCGCGCGGTGTCGGACTGGGTGAAGACGTAGAACAGGGCATCGGGCTCGGAGCGGTAGAAGCTGTAGCGGAAGGCAACCTGTCCGAGCGTCTTCGACTCCCCCACCTGGACGCGCCCGAAGTGGCCGGTGTCGTGATCTGCGGCCGCACCACGGGCGCCGAGGTTCTTGTAGTAGACGAGGTTGACGGTGACGGGCCAGCGGCCGGCGCCGCGGTGGCGCCACTCGGCGAACAGGTTGAGGATCTCGAAGTCGCTGACCAGCTGGCGGTCGCCGTCGAGCAGGTTGGTCACCGCGTTGCCGCCGAGGCGGCCGCTCAGGGTCTGGTCGACCACCGCCTGGGGGTGGTCCCAGAGGTCGAAGCCGGCGCCCACGGCGAGCTCCTGGTCGGCGCCGACCGCGAGGTCGGCGCGCGCCTGACCGCCGAAGACGTAGGCGTCCCGGCCCGATCCCGACTCCTCGAGAATGAAGGCGTAGGGTACCAGCTCGAGGCCGCCGAGGAGGGCGTCGCCGCTGCCGAGCAAGAGCTTGGCCATCACCCCCTCGACGGTGACGTCGTCATCCCACTGCAGGTCGGACACCGTCCAGCGCTCCTTGGGGTCCAGTTTGCCGGCGACCAGCTCGGCGCGGCGCGACAGCCGGAGCTCGAGGTAGACCTCGGCGAGGTTGATCGGCTTGGCCTGGAAGGCGTCGTCGAAGCTGATGTTGTTCGACACCGGGTCGTCCGGCTCGCCGCTGCGGACCGCAAAGCCGAGCCTCAGGGCGTCGCTGACGGCGGCCTCGATCCCGGCCCGGAGCCGAAGGCGGAAGCGGTCGCGGCGGTCGTCGTCGAAGGCGCCGTCCTGGCTGAAGCCCTCGTAGCGCAGCCTGACGTCGCCGGCCAACTTAAGGCGGTCGTACCACCTCGCCGGCACAGCGGCGGCGGCCGGTGGAGGAGGAGCCGGCGCGGCGGCCGGCTGATCGGCCCGGGCTGCGGCCTCGACCTCGAGGGCGAAAGCCTCCTCGAGGGTGAGAACGCCCTTGTCCACGAGCAGCCGGAGCAGCGGGTCAAGGTCCTCTGCACCCTCGGCGCCGACCATTGCGGGAACCACCAGGACCAGCACGGCGGCGGTCAGGCTCCTGCGGACAGACACGGCGCATCTCCTCCCAACGATCGGCTCGCAAGGGGTCGCGAAGAGAGTCGGGGCTCGATGTTAAGATCCCGTGAAGTTGGCGGAGTTCTAACAGCCGCTTCACGAGGAGTTCACGGCATCGTGGTAACCACCGCTTCCATCACCGTTGCGAAGACCACCCTGGCCGCCCGCCTCCTCCAGCTCGCCGCCGCCCTGTACGCCTTCCTGGTGTCGATCGGTCTGCTCGGGAAGGCATTCTCGATGTTCGGCGGCGGCCTGGTCGACGACCTCCTCCGCGGATCCGAGCATCCGATCATGGGCCTCTTCGAGGGGATCCTGGCGACCACCCTGGTCCAATCCTCGTCCACCACCACCTCGGTGGTGGTCGCCCTGGTCGGCTCGGGCTCGATCAGCATCGCCGGCTCGATCTACGTCGTCATGGGCGCCAACATCGGCACCAGCGTCACCAACACCCTGGTCAGCCTCGGCCACCTGTCCCGCGCCGCCGAGCTCAAGCGGGCCTTTGCCGCCTCGACCATCCACGACTTCTTCAACGTCTTCGCGGTGCTCCTGCTGTTTCCCCTGCAGGTGGCAACCAACTTCCTCGGCCACGCCGCGAGCGCGCTGGCGCGCGCCTTCGAAGGGGTCGGCGGCCTGACCTTCGCCAGCCCCCTGAAGGTCATCTCCGATCCCGCGGTGAACGCCGTCGCCGAGCTGTTCGCCCACCGGCCCTGGCTGCTCGCCGTCGTCGCCCTGGTCGTCCTCTTCGCCGCCCTCAGGGCCCTGGTCGTCACCCTCAAGTCCCTGGTCCTCGGTCGCGTCGACGGCTTCTTCGACGAGGTCGTCTTCGCCAGCCCGGGGCGCGCCATGGCCCTCGGGGTGGCGCTGACCATCCTGGTCCAGTCCTCGAGCATCACGACCTCGCTCATCGTACCGTTGGCCGGCGCCGGGCTGCTCACCCTCCGGCAGATCTTCCCCTACACCCTCGGCGCCAACGTCGGCACCACCGTCACCGCGATCCTCGCGGCGCTCGCCGTGGGCAGCGTCGAGGCGGTCACCGTCGCCTTCGCCCACCTGCTGTTCAACCTCCTCGGCATCGTCGTCATCTGGCCTCTGCCGCGCATCCGGCAGCTCCCGATGGTCGCCGCCGAGCGCCTGGCGGCGGTCGCCGTCCGCCAGCCCTGGCTGGCGGTGGCCTACATCCTCGTCTGCTTCTACATCGTTCCGTTCGCGGCGATCGCCGCCCTGAGGTGAGCCATGTTCAAGAGGTTCCTCGAGCTGCTGCGCAAGGACGACCTCCTCCAGCAGGCGTTCGACCGCTCCTGGGAGATGATCACCGTCGACCGCGAGATGTTCGTCGCCGCCACGCGCTCCCTGCGCGAGCAGGACGACGCCCGGATCAAGCAGGACATCTACGCCATCGACCAGAAGATCAACGCCTACGAGCGGGAGGTCCGACGCAAGGTCTTCACCCACCTCGCCGTCGACGCCGATCGCGATCTCCACGCCGGGCTCGTCCTGGTCTCGATCGTGATCGACATCGAGAGGATCGGCGACTACACCAAGAACATCGTCGAGCTCGCCCTGCACCACCCGAACCGGCTGCACTGCGGCCCCTTCGAGGAGGACGTCCGGCGGATCGAGTCCACCGTGCGGACCATGTTCGACCTGCTCCTCGAGGCCCTGCCGGCGCGGGACGTGGACAAGGCGGCGGAGGTCATGTCGGAGCACTGGTGGATCGCCAAGCGATCCAACGGCATCGTCAACGACCTCCTCGAGAAGGACGCGACCGGCTTGGCCTGCCGCGAGGCGGTCGCGGTCGCGCTCTACATCCGCTTCCTCAAGCGGATCTCGGCCCATCTCATGAACATCGCCTCGAGCGTGGTCAACCCCTTCGACCGCATCGGCTTCCGTCGCGACACCCCGGAGCCCGGCGCCGCTCAGGGGCCTGCTTCAGGCCCGGGGGCGAGCCACAGAGGAAGGTAACCGACCTGCCGGACCACGGCCTGGCCGCGCGGCCCGACGCAGAAGTCCACGAACGCCCGCGCCGCACCCTCCACGGGCGCCGCCGCCACCAACATCAGGTGGCGGCTCAGGGGGTAGTGGCCGATGTCGGCGGCGACGCCGGTCGGCGGCGCCACGCCTTCGACCCGGCAGTGCACCAACCGTGATCCGTAGGCCAGGCCGCCGTACCCGATCGCCGTCGGATCCGCGGCCACGATCGCGACGATGTCGGGAGTTCGGGCCACCATCTCCGCATCCGCCCGGTAGGGCCGGCCGCCCAGTACGTGGTCACGGAAGAACCGGTGCGTACCCGACGCCGGAGGACGGATCAGCACCCGTATCGGTCCCGGGGCGCCCCCCACCTGGTCCCAGTCGCTGATCTCCCCGGCGAAGATCGCGGCGAGGTCGCGCAGGCTCAGGCCCGCAATCGCCCGGTCCGGGTGGAGGTAGACGCTGAGGGCGTCCGCCGCCACCGGATAGGTCACCCCGAGAGTGCCCACGCGCTCGTACAGGGCTTGCACCTCTTCCGCGCCCAGGGGACGCGAGCTCGCCGCCAGGTCCGCGGTGCCGGCGATCAGCGCGGCGATCCCCGCACCGCTGCCGCCCCCCTCCACCTCCACCACCGTCCCGGGCGCCAGCGCCATGAACTCGGCGGCCAGCCTCCGGTTGAGCAGCAGCATGGTGTCCGAGCCGACCAGCCGTACCTCGGCGCGGTGGACCGGTCCCCTTCCGCCGCTGCCGCAGCCGCTCAGAATCAGCCCGGCGGCCGCGACCATCGCCACACCGACTCTCATCGCCGCGGCTCGCGAGCCCGGCTGAGCTGGCGCTGGTAGGCGTAGGGGGCGCCGGGTTGCCACTCGGGCGCCACTCGGGAGTCGGCCAGCGCCGCCACCAGGGCGGCGATCATCCCGCTGTGCCGGGCCGCCGCCTGCCAGTCGATCGGCTGCCCGAGGTCGTCCGCCGGGCTGTGGTAGACCTCGAGCATCCACGACAGGGAGCGCTCCACGGCGGCCTCCCGGGTCCACCCCGGCCAGTCGAAGCCCTCGTTGACCAGCACCGCCGGGATGCCGCGCTCGGCGAACGCCACCTGGTCGGAGAAGGAGAATGCCCGAGCGCTCCAGATCTCGGCCGGAGGCGTCGTGACCCGGAGGCCGAGGGGCGCCGCGACCCGCGCCACCCAGGCGCCCAGATCCGACAGCTCGCCGCCCACCGCGATCACGTCGCGAAAGTCGGCGTGGAAGGCGAGACCGTCGACGTTGACGTTGGCCACCATGCGGGCCAGGGGCATCGGCGGCCGCTCGAGAAAGTGGCGAGCGCCGAGCAGGCCGCCCTCCTCTGCCGCCGTGAGCAGCAACACCACCGAGCGCCGCAACGGCCTCTCGAGCCCGGCGAGCACGCGCATCACCTCAAGCGCCCCGGCCACCCCGAGGGCGTTGTCCACCGCACCGTTGTAGATCTCGTCTCCAGCCACGACGGGCCCCCGGCCGAGGTGGTCCCAGTGGGCGGACAGCACCACCGCGGTCTCGCCGAGCCGTCGGTCGCCGCCCGGCAGCCGCGCCACGAGGTTCGGCTCGAGCATGGTGCGCAGCTCGAACCTCCCGCTGAAGCGCAGGCTCCAGGGCAGGTGAAAGGACCTCAATGTCGCCGTCCGGGCCATGTCCGCCACCTGGTCGAGGCTGTACAGGGCGTCCTCGAACAGCCGCTCGACCCATGCCGGGGAGAGGACCAGCGACAGGTGTCGCGGCAGGTCCACTGCCGGCTGGACGTGGGGCAGGGCATAGGCCGCCGCTCGACGATCCCATCCTTCCTCGGCGCCGCTGTGGACCGGCAGCACCACGCTCGCCACCGCGCCGTGCGCCAGCGCAGTTCTTTGCTTGGTCTCCAGCTCAGAGTACACCGTCGGCTCGGGGCCGCCGAACCAGCCCGGGTCCTCAGACGGCGGCTCCCCCTCCAGGTAGACCACCGCTCGTCCCCGCACGTCGACGCCGGCGTAGTCGTCATGGTCGAACTCCGGGGCCTTGATGCCCCAGCCCACGAACACCACTGGAGTGGCCTGCGGCACCTCGGTCTGGTTGCCGGAGGCCAGCAGCAGGTAGTCGCGGCCGAGCTCCGGTGTCCACGACCGGCCCAGGCTCGTCAGCTCGAGCGTGGTGCCGGGCAG
>CAZKKP010000123.1:0-9542 GCA_964553295.1 uncultured Thermoanaerobaculia bacterium
CGACGTTGGTCGAGCAGCCGATCGAGGACCGTCAGCACGGCAGCCTCGCCAGCCTGCTCATGCTCGGCGAGCACCATCCGGACCTGCCACAGCGGCCGGCCCCGAGTGTAGACGCCGTCGACCTTCTCGAGGATCTCCCAGCGCTCGACGCCCGCCGACTCCGCTGGCGAGCCCGGCAACACCGCCCGCACCCCGGCCGAGCCGAGCCGGATGCCGAGAACCAGCCCGTAGGCCGGTGGCCGGGCGACCATCTCCCGGAAGCCGGCAACCGCCTCCCTCGGGAGCACCGCAGCGTGCGGGTCCACCGACTCGACGATGCCCGCCTCCAGCGACAGCGACAGCACCTCCGAGTCGAGCTCGTTGACATACTGGCTGCGCACCAGGTGCACCACCTCGGCCAGGTTGCCGAGCGCCCGGAACAGCTCCTCGCGGGTCTCCCGAGCGATCAGAAACAGGCTCGTGAACAGCGTCACCACCATCACCGAGACCGTCACGAACACGATGCGGATCCGCATCATTCAGCGATCCTCCAGCTGCAGCCAGCGTCGCGGGTCCTGGGGCGTCTCGCCGACCCTGACCTCGAAGTAGAGATTGCCATCCTCCGATGGAGGCGACGCCTGACCGAGCCGTGTGCCCATGCTCACCCGATGGTCGAGACGCACGTGGATTGTAGCAAGGCCGGCGACCAGCGAGAACACGCCGTTGCCGTGGTCGAGCACGACCATGTTGCCGTAGCCCTTGAAGTGCTGGGCATAGGCCACGACGCCGGGAAACACCGCCTGTACTCCAGTGCCGCTGGCGACCCGGAGACGGAGCCCGTTGCACACAGTGTAGGTGGCGTACCGGGGAAGGTGGTGGCGGCCGAACCCGCGGACCACCTTGCCCGGCGCTGGCCACGGCAGGGCGCCGCGGTAGCGGCGTATGTCGTCCTGGGCGGCCGGCCGATCCCGGGTCGCGAGCAGGGCCAGCAGCCTCTCCAGAGCTTGCTCCCGTTGCCTCAGGTCGTCGAGCCGGTTGCCGGCGGTGCGCTGCTGGCGGCCGAGGTCGGCGAGCTGCTGCTCGACGCGAGCACGAGTCTCGCTCAGCACGGCACGACGTGCGACGAGCTCGTCCGCCTCGAGCTCGGCATCGGCGATGATCCTGCTGAGCTTGGCGAGCCGCTCGCGACGCTCCAGCTGCAGGCCGTCGAACTCCTCGAGGAGACGCAGGTGCCCCGCGGTCAGCACCGATACCGTCGCGGTCGCGCGCTCGAGGTCGCCGCCGGTCATCGCGTCGGCAAGCAGCTGGAGAGGACCGGGCCGGCCGAGCAGAGCGAGCATCTCCAGATGACGCGACAGGACCTGCCGACGCTCCTCGAGGTCTTCCGTGAGCTGCTCCAGACCGAGCCGCAGCCGCAGGATCTCGTCCCGGCTCCGGGTCAGGAGCAGCTCGTTCTCACGGACCCGGGCCTGGGCGAGCTCGAGCTCGGCTCGCAACGCCTCCTGCTGCTGGCGTGCGGTCATCGCTGCGGCATCGAGTCCCGCGAGCCGCTGCTCGAGCGCTCGGATCTCCGACCGCACGACGCTGAGCTGGTCGGACTCCGAGGTCGCGCCCCCCGACCCGGCCCCGGTCGTGAGGGCGACCAGCAGGACCGCCAACCACCGTGAACCCCGTCGCTCCATCGGCCTCATCCTACACGTCCCACGCCCTGCTAGACTTGTGGCGATTCCGATGGGCGCTCGCGTCGGCGGGCCCCGGCGCCGAGGTGGTCACCGTGAACCAGGAGAGCTTCGACATCCTGCTGCTCGGGTTGCGCAGCGCCAATGCCGCAGCCCGCACTCGTTTCGCGACTACCATGGAGCGGCTGACCGGCCGGTCGCGGGAGCAGGTTGCGCCCCTTCTCGAGACACCGGGCGCCCGTCTGTTCCACGGCCTCGGCGCCGAGCAGGCCGAGGCCATGTGGACGGCGCTCGACGATGCCGGCGTGCTCGTCGAGGTGCGACCGGTGTACGACGTGGACGCCGACGGGCGCGACGACCTCGGTTCCACCATAACCTGCCCGCGCTGCAGCTTCGTCCAGCCCGTCAGCGCGGCGGAGTGCAGCCGCTGCGGGCTGGTGTTCGCCAAGCACGAGCGCGAGAAGGTCCAGACCATGCAGCGCGAGAAGCGCCTGGAGGAGGCCGTCGAGCGGGCGCTGGTCATCCGCGAGGAGTGGAACAAGCGGGCCAAGGTGGTGCTCGAGCACCGGGCGTTCCCCGAGGGCGCCGCCAAGCCCTTCGCCGGCGACGTCAAGCTCGACGAGATCCCCTTCTGCCGGCTCGACGCCGACGAGGGCCCGCTGCTGCTGACCTCCCGGCGACTGCTCGCCGACCACCAGGGCCGCCGGTACAGCGTCCCCTTCGAGCTGATCAAGGACGTCGACTTCGGGGGAGGTCTGGTCGCGAAGAAGGACCGAGTCAGGATGGTGCTTTCCTTCCATTGCCCGCTGGCCACCGCCAAGGGTCCCGCCACCTCCCTCAGCTGGAACCTCAGCCGTGAGTCTTCACAGGCCAGGGACGTCGTCATGGACTGGGCTTTCGCCCGCTCCTTCATCTGCGGCGCCTGCGGGCAGCGCGACCTCGACTTCCGCCTCCAGGACACGACGCCCCATGCCCGCTGCATGCACTGCGCAACCGACCACGAGATCGACCTCGAGGAGGCCATCGCCGTGCCGCAGATCGCCGAGTGACGGCCACCCTCATCGCGAGGTCGACGATCACGGCTCGAGGCGGGCGCCGAACTCCGAGAGCACGCTCTCGAGCTGCCCCTCGAAGCGGCCTCTGAAGGGAGCGTGCATCGGCGCCAGGCGAGTCGCCGTCAGGGTGGCCCGGAAGCCGTCCGCAGCGGGCTCGACCTGGTAGTGCAGCCGCGAGATCCCCATCCAGCGGAAGCTCACGAGAAGCTGGTCCCCCTCGAGCGCGACCGAGACGTACTCGGCGAGCCCACGAGCCAGGATCATCGCCGCGACCCTGTCGACGAAGTCCTCGGGCGAGGCGTCAGCCACCTCGAACACGCGCATCGGCGAGCATCCTAGCCGAAGTACTCGTCACCACAAGTACGGTGACGCACCGAGGGCGCCGATGCGCCCGCCCGCCGGTGCTTCGCGACCGAGGCGCACCCTTGCCGTACGTCGAGAAAGCGAGACGCCGGCAGGCGGGATGCAGCGGCGTCCGAAAACCAGCGCACGTGTGGTGAGGAGTACTCAGACACCAGGGGCGCGGTCGAACCGCGCCCCCGAGATGTCCAGCAGTCTGTCCTTCACTCGCCCTCGCCCTTGAACTCGTGGATCGCGGCGTGGTTCTCCTTGTTGTCGGCGAACGACACCGCCTTGGAGTGGCCGTCATCCTTGTGACAGCTGTCGCAGGTCGCCTGCGACGGGATGATCAGCCCGTTGGCGATCGACGCTTCGCGGTCCTTCATGACGCTCATCTTCCGATAGTCCGAGCCGGGACCGTGGCAGGCCTCGCACTGGACGCCGGCGAGCGCTTCATCCGTGTTCGTCGCGTGGCAGCCGAGGCACTCGGCGGAGTAAACCGGATCGGCAGAGGCCTTGGCCCTGTCCAGGGTCGTGGCATGGGTGGTCTCGAGCCACGAGCTGTACTGCACCTTGTGGCACATCTTGCACTTGTCGGCGCCCACGTAGGTGTGGTCCTGCGCCTCCACGGCCACCGTTGCCACCAGTGCCGCCGCGGCCACCATCACGACTGCCAGGAAAATCGCCTTGCGCATGCTGCCTCCCTTGATGCTCGGGCCCGCTCAGGCCGCAGCCCCGATCCTGTAGCACCTTACCATCGACCGAAGTCTCGTTTCAACCATGACTCGCCCATGACGAGCCGCGGCGCCGGGGTCGACGTCTGGCGCTCTCTTTCCTCCGAAGGCCGTGCTCGGCGTCACCAGCGGCGCGGATCGATCCCGTCGAAGACCAGCAGGGCGCCGGCGCTCCGGCGCCGGTTCAGCACCAGTCGGCCGCTCTGAGGATCCAACGTGAAGGGCAGGTACTCGAGCTGGAAGGCGAGCGACGAGCCGAGGTCGAGGAGAGCGCGCCGCTGCCACTGCCAGGTGTCGGTCGACGCCTGCCAGAGCTCGAGCCCCTCGGCGGAGCGGCGGAGCTGCAGCAGGAACCGTCCGTCCGGGCTGAAGGCGAGGCGGGTCGGCTCGCTGCCGACGCGTCGCGGCTCGCCGCCGGCGACCGGGACCACCCAGGCGCCCTGTTCAGGGTCGGCATCCTCGGTCCACACCGAGTAGGCGAGGAGCCGCCCGTCCGGGCTCCAGACCGGGTAGTCGCCTCCGGCCTGAGACACCTCGCGCGGCGCTCCCCCGGCGCTGGAGACGACGCGCACCCGGAGCGGGTCGCCGCCGGCGAAGGCGAGGGAGCGCCCGTCGGGAGACCATGCAGGGTACTCGGAGGGCTCGGCGCCGTCAGCCACGGTGATGGGGTCGCCCCCGTCCCGCGAGCGGATGCGCAACCGCGTGTGGCCGTCCTCCCCCCGCGACAGGTAGGCGACCCGGCGACCCGCCGGGTCGAAGGTCGGACAGGCGCCGTCCTCGCCGAGGTCGGTGAGCCGCCGCTGGGTGCCGGAGGGCTCGATGACGAACAGGCTGGCGACGCCCCCTTCCTCGCGGCGGTAGACGATCGAGCCGTCGCCGGCGACGCTGCCCCAGCCGGAGTCCGCCACCCCGCACAGCAGGCACGACCAGCCGCCGCCGTCCGGGTCGACCGCCACCAGGTCGTTCGACGACAGCTCGGCGGCCGTGGCGAGCCGGCGACCGTCGGGTGAGAAACGCGGGTACATCAGCTTGCCGGTGCTCGGCAGGAGGGGCGCGGCCGCCGTCGCGCTCACCCTTTCCAGCCGGCGGTCGAAGGACACCACGAGGGAGCGCCCGCCGGGCGCCCAGGAGGCGCCGTAGAAGGACCCCGTCGCCGACCGCCAGCGGGACTGCGACCCGAGGTCCGGGTCGACCACGAAGACGCCGAGCCGGACCGGCGACGGCCCGGCCATGGCGGCGAGACCGCCGCCGGGCCGCGGCAGCACCTTCCACCAGCCGAGCTCCGGCGTCCCTTCGAGCAGGCGCTCCTCGGCGCCGCCGGTCAGACGGCGTCGCCAGAGGTCCGAGGTCGGCCCTTCCCGGTGGCGGGCGAAGACCAGCGTGTCGTCGCCCCACCACTCGGGGTGCCAGCAGTCGGCAACCTCGTGGACCGGGTCGCCACCGGTCGCGGGCACCACCAGGCAGCGGCTCGAGCTGCCGGCAACCGCGTGCAGCGCGACCGCCCGGCCGTCCGGCGAGAACCGCGGGTGACCGACCTCCGTCCCCGCCTCGGCGAGGTCGAACAGCGAGCGCACCTCGCCGCTCTCGACATCGACCAGGATGACGTCGGCCGAGCCGCGCTGGCTACGGTGGGCGACGAGGCGGGTGCCCGTCGGATCCCAGTCGGGCGACCACACCCGTCCCGCGGTTCGCGCCAGCTCGGTGGCCCGCCAGCGGCCGGGGTCCGGTCGGAGCGGCTCCTGCCCCCGGCGACCCAGGACCCAGCCGGCGGCCAGGACGACGGCCGCGACCGCCAGACCGGCGGCCGACACGAGCACTGCCGCCCGTCGCCGCCGACGCAGGGCGGCGCGTCCTGCGGCAGAGTCGACGCGCACGGTCGGCGCCTCGAGGGCCGGGTCGCGCAGGGCCTCGAGGAAGGCCTCGATGTCGTCTGCCAGGGCGGCCGCCTCCTGGTAGCGGCGATCGGGCTCCCGGTCGAGGCACCGGCGGACGATCCGCTGCAGGTCCTGAGGAACCTCCGGGGCGAGCTGCTCCAGCGGCGGGTACTCGCACTTCACCACCGCCTGGAGCACGCGCATCGGCGTGCTGCCGTCGAAGGCACGGCGCCCCGCCAGCGCCTCGTAGAGCACGGCGCCGCAGGAGAACACGTCCGAGGCACTCGACACCGCCTGGCCGAGGGCCTGCTCCGGCGCCATGTACGGGCAGGAGCCGAGGACCATGCCGGGAGTCGTGAGGGTGTCCTCGGGGCGCTGGCCGCGGTCGGTGGCGAGGATGCGGGCGAGGCCGAAGTCGAGGACCTTGACGTGCCCGTCCGACATCACCATGACGTTGGAGGGCTTGAGGTCGCGGTGGACGATGCCGGCATGGTGGGCCGCCGCCAGGGCCCGCGCGACCTCGGCCATGATCCGCGCCGCACGACGCGGCGGCAGCGGACCGTCGCCCAGGATGTCGGACAACGAGCGCCCCTCGATCAGCTCCATGACCAGGAAGGGCAGCTCCTCGCCGGTACCGGGATCGGCCGTGCCGACGTCGAAGATGGCGACCACGTTGGGATGCTGCAGGCGTCCCATCGCCCGGGCCTCGCGCTCGAAGCGCCGCTCTGCCGACGGGTCGGTGACCAGCAGCCGCGGCAGCACCTTGACCGCGACGTCGCGCTCCAGCCGCTGGTCGCGGGCCACCCAGACCGCCCCCATGCCGCCCTGGGCCAGCCGCCGGATCAGGCGGTAGCGCCCCACCGACATTCCGGGCTCGAGCTCGGTCACCATGTGACCATCTTACGCACATGGCGCCGGGCGAGGTGAGTCATGGGGGGAGCCTGCCGACGAACAGCCGCCGTCACACGTCTTCGGTCGGCGGCGGGAACAGCCAGGGCTCGAGACCGAGGACGGCGCCTTCCGGCTCGTGGCAGCGCCGGCAGCGGGCCTCGTAGACGCCGGAGGCGCCGACCACCACCTGTGCCTGGTCGGTGGTCAGCCGCTGGGTGTAGCTCGCCGGCGCCCCGCACCGGGTGCAGATGGCGGCGACCTTGTCGACCTTCTCGGCGAGGGCGAGCAGCACCGGCATCGGCCCGAAGGGGACGCCGCGGTAGTCCATGTCGAGGCCGGCGACGATCACCCGCTTGCCGAGCTGGGCGAGGTGGCTGCACACCCTGGGCAGGCCGTCGTCGAAGAACTGCGCCTCGTCCACGCCCACCACCTCGGTGCGCGGGTCGAGCCGCTTGAGGATCTCGTCGCTGTGCTGTACGGCCTCCGACGGCACCCGCCACTGGGAGTGCGAGACCACGTCCGACACCGAGTAGCGGTCGTCGATCCCCGGCTTGAAGACCTGCAGCCGCTGGCGGGCGATCGCCGCGCGCCTCAGCCGCCGGATCAGCTCCTCGGACTTGCCCGAGAACATCGGCCCGCTCACCACCTCGATCCACCCCGAACCTGGACGACCCTGGAGCACGCGCGCCTCCCGGCGAGCAGGGTAGCAGCCAACTCCCCGGATTCCCGCCCTTCAGGGTGGAAATCCGGCCAGCCACGGGCGCTCGTCGACCTCCGTCACCGGTTCGGCTGGTGCACGGCCTTGCCGAGGGCGGCCTCGACGGCCTCCTGGAGGGCCTCGGACATCGTCGGGTGGGGGTGGATGGTGAGGTAAACGTCCTCAAGGAACGCGCCCATCTCCAGGGCCAGGGTGGCCTCCCCGATGAACTCTGAGACGCCGCGGCCGACGGCTGTTACGCCCAGCAGCTGCTGGCTGTCGGCGTCGGCGATGGCCTTGACGAAGCCGTCGGTGGCGTCGAGGGACATGGCCCGGCCCGAGGCCTTGAAGCTGAAGGTCCCGGTCAGCACGTTGTGGCCGGCGGCGCGGGCCTCGGCCTCGGTCAGGCCGACCCAGGCGATCTCCGGGTCGGTGTAGATCACCGCCGGCACCGACACGCTGTCGAAGGCGGCCGGCTCGCCGGCGATCACCTCGGCGGCCACCTTCGCCTCCTGGTAGGCCTTGTGGGCGAGCAGCGCGCCGCCGACGACGTCGCCGACGGCGTAGATCCCGGGCGCCGAGGTCTGCATGCGCTCGTTGACCGCGATGAAACCCTTGTCGTCGGTGGCGACCCCGACCTTCTCGAGGCCGAGGCCGGTCGAGCTCGGACGGCGACCGATCGAGACCATGACGACGTCGGCCTCGACCGCCTGCTCGGCGCCTTCGGGGTCAAGGACCACGACCCTGCCGGGCTCGCCGTCCTCGAAGCGCAGCGCCCGGTGACCGAGCAACAGGGAGACGCCCAGCTGCTGGAGCCGGCGGGTCAGGACCTGACCGACCTCGGGGTCCAGGCTCGGGGCGAGGGCCGGCAGGAACTCGACCACCGTCACCTTCGCGCCGAGCTTGGCGTAGACGCTGCCCAGCTCGAGCCCGATGTAGCCGCCGCCGATGACGACGAAACGCCCGGGCACGCGGTCCAGTGACAGCGCCTCGCTCGAGCCGATGATGCGCTCTCCGTCGTGGTCGAAGCCGGCCAGGGGCAGCGGCGTCGAGCCGGTGGCGATGACCGCCTGCTCGAACTGGACCTCGACCTGCCCGTCCTCGGTGTCCACGGACAGCGACCGGTCCGAGGTCAGCTCGGCGCGACCGGTGATCACCTCGACGCCGCTGTTCTTCATCAGGGACCTGATGCCGCCGGTGAGACGCTCGACGACAGAGTCCTTCCAGGCGACCATCTTCGCCAGGTCGACCTCGAGGCCGCCGACCGTGATGCCCAGGTGATCGGCGTGCCGCACCTCGTGGGCGAGGTCCGACGCGTGGATCAGGGCCTTCGAGGGGATGCAGCCGACGTTCAGGCAGACCCCGCCGAGGCGCGCCTCCTGCTCCACCAGGATCACGTCCTTGCCGAGCTGGGCGAGCCGGAGGGCGGCGACGTAGCCGCCCGGTCCGCCGCCGATCACCGCCACCTGACAACCACGGGACACCGAGCCGACAACCATCACAACCTCACCATCAGGAGATTCGGGTTGGACACCAGGCGCACCAGCGCGGTCATGAAGCGGGCCGCCTCGGCGCCGTCGATCCAGCGGTGGTCGAAGGACACGCTCAGGTACATCATCTTGCGCACGACGATCTCACCGTCGACCACCACCGGCCGCTCCTTGATGGTGTGCAGTCCGACGATCGCGAGCTCCGGCTGGTTGATGATCGGCGTCGCGAAGACGCCGCCCAGCGGCCCGATGTTGGTGATGGTGCAGGTGCCGCCGCGGATCTCGTCGAGCCCGAGGCGCCTCGAGCGAGCCCGTTCGGCGAGGTCGGCCACCTCGCGGGCCAGGGTCACCATGTCCTTGCGGTCGGCGTCCTTGACCACCGGCACGATGAGGCCTTCCGGGGTGTCGACCGCAATGCCGATGTTGTAGAACCGCTTGAGCAGGATCTCGCCCCGCTCCTCGTCGACGCTGGCGTTGAGCTGCGGGAAGTCCTTGAGCACCGCGACCAGGGCCTTGACGAAGAAGGGCAGCATCGAGAACTTGCCGCCGTCTGCCTCGAGCTCGGGCTTGAGCTGGCGGTAGGCCTCGACCAGGGCGGTGGCGTCGGCCTCGTCGACGTGGGTGACGTGGGCAGAGATCTGCTTGGACGACCGCATCGCCCCGGCAATGACCTTGCGCAGGTGCGACAGCGGCCGCCGCTCGACGAGGCCGTCGGAGGTCTCGGCGAGGATGCCGGCGGCGGCCTTCGGCGGTCCTGAGGGCGGCGCCGTCAGCCGGGACGTCGACCACCATGACGCGAGGAGT
>CAZKKP010000124.1:0-6162 GCA_964553295.1 uncultured Thermoanaerobaculia bacterium
TTGGTGGAGGCGGCGCCGCCCGAGCTGCTCGCGGCCGAGGTGGCGGCGCTGCCGGCCGAAAGCCTGCTCGCCGAGGGTGGCGGCCTGCGGGCGCTGCTCGCCGAAGCCGAGCGGATCCCCCACCTGCTGCGCGAGATCGGCAGGCTGCGCGAGCTCACCTTCCGGGCGGTGGGCGAGGGCACGGGCCGCGAGCTCGACCTCGACCGCTTCGACGAGAGCTACCGCCACCTCTTCCTCTGGCACCCCGAGCGCCGTGAGGTGGCCGGCGCCTACCGCATCGGGCGTACCGACGAGCTGATCGCCGCCGAGGGGATCCGCGGCCTCTACACCTCGACCCTGTTCCGCTTCTCGCCGCGCCTGTTCGAGCAGATGGGCCCTGCCCTCGAGATGGGCCGCTCCTTCATCCGGCCTGAGTGCCAGAAGAGCTTCACCGGGCTGCTGCTGCTGTGGAAGGGCATCGGCGAGCTCGTGCTGCGCAACCCGGAGTGCACCACCCTGTTCGGACCGGTGTCGATCTCGGCGGACTACCAGGGCGCCTCGCAGCAGCTGATCGCGGCGTTCCTCAAACGGAACCGCTATCGCCACCCGTGGTCGCGCCACGTCCGACCGCGGACGCCCTTCCGGGCCCGGCCCTCGCGGCTGATCCGGCGCGGCGCGAGCGACCTTGCCGACCTCGACGAGGTCAGCCGGTACATCGCCGAGATCGAGACCGACGGCAAGGGGGCGCCGATCCTGCTCAAGCAGTACCTCAAGCTCGGCGGCCGGCTGCTCGGCTTCAACGTCGACCCCGACTTCGCCAACGTGCTCGACGTGCTGGTGATGGTCGACCTGCGCCAGACCGAGTCACGGACCCTCGCCCGCTACATGGGCGCCGCCGGCGCCGCGGCCTTCCTCGCTCGCCACCGACTCGCCTCCTGACCCGCCGGTAGACCTTAGCCCCGAGCCCCAGCCTGGCCCATGCATAATTGACTCATGAGTCCAACAGTCTTCTGGAGTGGCCCTTACCGGTTCTACTTCTTCTCCAGGGAAGAACCGCGAATGCACATACATGTGGACTCGGTCGAGGGGGAGGCGAAATTCTGGGTCGAACCCGAGGTCGAGCTGGCTCGAAGCCATGGCCTCCCGGAACACGAGCTGATCCGCTTACGTAAGCTCGTAGAGGAGCACGAGGATGTCATCCGTACCGCTTGGCACACGCACTTCGGCGGCTGAGGTCACCAACATCTCCAGACACGGGGTCTGGCTGTTGGTGGACGAACGCGAGCTCTTCATGCCTTTTGACGAGTTCCCATGGTTCAAAAGCGCCCCGGTCGACTCAGTGCTGAATCTCGAACGCCCCCACAGGAACCACCTCTACTGGCCGGCCCTTGACGTCGATCTCACCGTAGACTCCATCGAGAATCCAGAGAAGTACCCGCTCAAGGCTGCCGACAATGTCGACGTGGTCTGACCTGGCACGCGAACTCTCGCGACGGCATATCTGGCCCGTCTTCCTGTGATCGAGGTCCGTGGCCGATCTGGAGATCGGCACTACTCGGGTCATGCTGCCGCCCGCCGACCGAGCCCGTCGCCGACCCACCGAGGCGCCGCAATTGCCAACGCCCCGGAGCGCCGGTCTCCAGACCGGCATCCCGGACGATTCGGCCGCGTAGGCCGGAACGCGACGGCGCCCCCACCGGCTCGCCCGCCGGATCCGTTGTCGTTCGCGCGGATCCTTCCTTGTGTTTTCTTGTCCGAGCACGTCCTGCATCCGCCCTGGGTTGCGGGCAGGCCCGCGCCGGGCCTCTGCAGACGTATCGTCTGCTCTGCTGGCGCCTCGGTGTCTTGGTGGTGAGACGACCGCCGCACGACACGAGCCGGGAGTGGCTCCGGGTCTTCAGGCGGGGCGGTACCGGCCGAGGAAGCGACGGTCGATGCGGTCCTTGAGGCGGAGCGCGAGCGGCCCCTGCCAGGACAGCGGTCCCCACAGCGCCAGCCCCTCTCCGGCGCCGAGGTTGAGGATGCTGAGCCAGCGCTTCTGGGGCCGGAACTCGTCGAGCGGCCCACCGCAGAGAACCGCCGCGAGGTTGGCGAGGAGGATCGGGGACTGGCGCACGGCGAACACCCCGTAGCGCTCCAGCGGGCGCCCCTCGAGGTCCGCACAGTCCCCCACCGCGAGCACCCTGGGATCGTCGACGGACTGCAGCGTGGCGCGGACGAGGAGGCCACCCTGCTCGCCGAGAGTGAGCCCCAGGGTCGACAGCATTCTCGGGGCACGCAGACCCGTCGCCACGATCAGCAGGTCGAACTCGGGTTGGCGACCATCCGAGCACACCACGCGCCCCGACTCCACCGCGGCGACCGAGCAGGCCTGCGACACCATGACTCCGCGCCGCTCGAGGGCAGCCGCCACCCCCCGCGACACGCGTTCAGATCGGGAGGGCAGCAGGCGATCGCTGCGCGTGATCACCATGACCTCGGCATCTCCTTCCTGGCGTCGCACCAGGGCCTCGAGGTTGCCCGCCACCTCGACCCCGCTGGCGCCACCGCCGACGACGATCACCCGTAGTCTGACCGCCCGGTCCCGGAGCAACGCCTCGAGGTGCTGACGCAGCCTCCACAGGTTGTGTGTCGGCTTGACCGACCAGGCGTTCGCGTCGGCGCCCGGGACGCCGTCGAGCGCCACCTCGCTGCCGACGTTCAGGGACACGACGTCGTAGCCGATCTCCCGACCCGACTCCAGGCCCACCACCCGGCGCGCCCGGTCGAGAGCGACCATCCGGTCGCGGACGAGGCGGCCTCCTCGGCTCTCGACGAGATGCCCCGCGTCCACCTGGTCCTCCTCGGCCGTGTACATCCCTCCGAGCATCCCGGTGGCCATGCCCGAGTACCAGAAATGACCCGGGTCGACCAGGGTGACGTCGAGCCCTCGCCGCACGAGCCGGTCGGCGTGCATCGCCACGAAGAGGTGGGCGTGGCCGGCCCCGACCAGCACGACCCGCTGTCTCGTCGCCTGCTCCACGTCGCGACCCCCACGTGCTCTTCACACTTCGCCGCTCGTCCCGGACCTCACATCGTGACCCGGCACCGGCCCGCCCGCAAGCTGATGCCGGCCCTGTCTCCCGCGGCGGTGCTCGGGTCCTGGCGCGACCGCGCCTCCGGCGGCCGGAGGCGCGAGGGTGCCGCGTGACGACTTCGAGGTTCGCAGGACTCTCTCTGTGAGGCTCGCCTGACCAGGATCGGCGACCGCGGCGCCAGACGATCGACGATCCAGCGACCGAAACGACACACGCTCGGAGCCGCGCCTACCGCTGGGGCGAGGACCCGGAGCACAACACGGCCGACGCCACCCTTTGGTCGAGAACGTGGGTTGGCAGTTTGGGGGCTCAAGAGAACCAGCTCGTGGTGGCGAAAACGGGGGCGGTCGCGGGCCCGCCCCCGAGGCGCCTGACAGGAACCGGCGGCCGGCCCTACGGGCACGTACCCAGGTCCACCGCAACCCGGCGCTTGCTGCCGACGCCGGCGATGCAGGCGACCGGATCGTCGTCGAGCGGGTCCAGCGGCCACGGGAAGATCTCGACGACGTAGTCGAACACGATCAGGTCACAGCCCTGGAGGGTGCCGGTGCCGCTGCCCTTCCAGGCGTAGACCGGGATCCCGGCGCCGTCGACGCCGTAGCCGATCCAGGTGTACCTGTAGCCGTCTCTGCCGGGGCCCTTCCGCCACGACCCGGCCGCGCCTGTCAGTGCGACGGCGGTGGGGAAAGCACCGAAGAGGGTGGGGTCGCCGGCGATCCAGGCGATGGTCATGGGTCCCTCGACGGCGATGCCGCCGCGGCCGTAGGTGACGAGGAATCGCGCGCCGATGTCGACCTCGGACAGCCAGGAGCCGTGGAGACCACACGAGGCACGGAGCTCGGGTGCCGGATTCTGCGCCTCGCCGGGCACGGCGAAGCCCAGAGCGACCACCGCGCACATGACGGAGACCACTGAGAACTGGAAGGTCGAAGGTGTCCGGAACATGGCAACACTCCTTTCGTTGCGTCCACTCATGAGGCGTGCCCGAGCGGGACCCGCGAGTTGCCGCCGAGCACCGTGTATCCGTCCTTCTGTCCCTGAGAGAAATGTGTGATCATCGAGTCACCGGAACCTGAGGAGACCGTGAAGACTCGCTGAATCTCAGCTGAAGGCGGGCGACGCCGGCCGTCGGCTGTGAGGGGACGGACGCCATGACCGTCGAGCGCTATCGCATCGGGGACCTTCTGGTGGATCCGGGCACGGGAACGGTCGCGCGGGGCGACCGGCGGCTGCAGCTGCCGCCCCTGAGCTTCGCGCTGCTGGTCGCGGTGCTGCGGCAGGCCCCGGACCTGGTCAGACGGCACGAGCTCATCGACGAGGTGTGGCGCGGCGACCTGGTGAGCGACGAGACCCTCTCGCAGCGGGTGCGGATGCTCCGCGAGGCATTGGGGGACGACGCCGGGTCACCGCGGTACGTGGTTGCGGTCCGCGGCTGGGGCTACCGGGCCGCGCTGCCAGTGGAGCGAATCGGCGACGATACCGCACGCTCCACGACGGTGGCAGTCCTGCCGTTCGCCAATCTCGGGGGCAGGCCCGAGGACGAGCCGCTCTGTCAGGGTCTGGCGGAGGAGATCATCAGCGCCCTGTCTCATGTGGAGGGTCTTCAGGTGATCGCGCGGACCTCGTCGGCCGCGGTGGCGCGTTGCGCCGTCGACGTCCGCGACGCTGGCCGGAGGCTGAGCGCCGGGACCATCGTCGAGGGCAGCGTGCGCCGGTCCGGCAATCGGGTGCGGGTGACGGTGCAGCTGGTCGAGACCGCCGAGGGTGGCCACCTGTGGAGCGACCGCTACGACCGGGAGCTCCGGGATGTCCTCGAGCTCGAGGACGAGATCGCCGAGGCGGTGGCCCGGCGACTGCGCAGCGACCTCGCAACGGGTGGCCTCCGGCGCCGGCGCCGGCCGGTCGATCCCGCCGCCTACGAGGCGTACCTGAAGGGTCGCCACCTTTTCCACAGTCGCGCCGGGTCGGAAGCGATGGCGCAGGCGGCGGCCTTGCTGGAGCGATCCATCGAGCTCGACGCCAGTTTCGCGCCGGCCTTCGACGCCCTTGCCGAGCTCTACTGGTACCTCGGGTTCTTCGGTGGGATGCCGCCGCGCGACGCCTTCGGCCAGAGCATGTGGTATGCCATGCGGGCCCTCGAGCTCGACGAGGGGCTGGCCGAGACCCACGCCCTTCTCGCCATGCTGAAGAAGGAGCTGGACTACGACTGGGCGGAGGTCGACCGCGAGGTGGCTCGTGCCCGAGAGCTCAGCCGCGACTCGCCGGCGGTGCGGGTGCGGTCCGCGGTCAGCGCGTTGTTGCCGCACGGTCGCCTCGAGGAGGCCCTCGCCGAGGTCGACGCCGCCCTGAGCCGGGATCCCCTCTCGATGTTCGTGCGCTGGTGGGCAGGCGTCGTCGCGTACCTGGCACGGCAGCCGCAGAGGGTCCTCGAGGAAGGCCGGCGGATGGTGGTTCTGGAGCCGTCGAATCCTCTGGGCCACTGGGTCCTGGGGAGCGGGCACGCCCTCGAGGGCGAGGTCGAGGACGCCCTCGCGCAGCTGGCAGAGGCGGCGCGACTCTCGGGCGAGGCGCCGTTCTTCGCGGGCTTTCTGGCTCTGGCTCAGGGCCAGAACGCGCGCCCGGCCGAGGCGCGCGCCATCCTCGACCGGCTGCTCGCGGCCTCCGGGGAACGGTACGTCCAGCCGTTCTCCATCGCACTCTGTTACATCGGGTTGGGCGAGTGGGACGAGGCCTTCCGCTGCATCGACTCCGCGGTCGAGCAGAGAGACCCGCTGGTCATCCCGGTGAAGTCCTTCGTGTTTCTCGACCCGGTGCGCGACGACCCCCGTTTAGGGTCGGTCCTGGCGGCCATGAACCTGTCGTGAGAACCCGCCGGCGGCTCGCGTTGTTGCAGACGGACGTACGAGCGGCCGGGCGGGGCCGCGGCCCCGACCCGGCAGAGGGTAGGAGCCGGTTCCTTCGAATCCGGCGGCGAGGAGGTCTCGGCCCTCCCAACGGAAACCTACGTCTGGCAGGCCATACTGCCGTCATCGCTTCGATCGTGCCGAGCAACCGTGGTCAGACATGCCCGGCAATGTCGGTCTCGTCTGACCTGGCACACGTAGGG
>CAZKKP010000124.1:6172-9500 GCA_964553295.1 uncultured Thermoanaerobaculia bacterium
TTCCGTAACGAACGGCGGGCTCGCTGGACCTCCCATTCGGGAGACGGCGAGTGCGGTTGGAAGCCCGGACGATGTCCGGGTTGGTTCCGATCGTGGGCCGTCGACCACCGGGAGAGGAGCTTGAGAGATGACGACACCGACCCACAGAGACGCCGGCACTGACTACGGGCGCGCCGAAGACGGCCCGCGCGGTGATGCGCGCGATCGAGGAACGACCACATTTAACGGCTAGACTGAGCCCGTGACCGGCCGCGGCGGCATCGACCTCCCACGACCCGGCGAGCGGGTCGACGAGCGCGACACCATGTTCGCGCGCGCGGCGCGCCGGCCGGGCACGCCGCCCTACGAGGACTACTACGCCCGCCGGCCCGAGCTGCGGGCGGTCGACGACCGGCTGCGCAGGATGCCGGGCCTGCTCAAGCCGGGCGGACGGTTCTTCCACCCCGAGCTCTCGCCGGCGGCGGACCGGCTGTTCGACGAGGTAGAAACCACCGTCGCCGACCCGGCGGCGGTGGCGCTGTGGCGAGACCGGCTCGCAGCCGCCCCCGATCCGCGCATAGCGATCCGGGCCATGGTGCGCTCGCTCGGCGCGGTCGCGGTGGGCTTCGCTCCGCTCGACCCCACCTTCGTGTACTCGGCCAAGGGTCGGCACGACCGCGACTACGGCCACGCGGTCGAGCTCGACCATCAAGCGGCCGTCGTCTTCCTGGTGGAGATGGACTTCGACGCCATGCAGCGCGCGCCGATGGTCGAGGCCATCGTCGAGTCGGCCCGCCAGTACCGCCGCGCGGCCGAGATCGCGAAGACCGTGGCCGCCGTGCTCGAGGCCGGCGGGCACTCGGCGAAGGCTCACTACGACGCCTGCTACGACGTCATCCTGCCGCCGCTGGCGGTGGCCGCCGGGCTCGGCGAGCTCGGCCGCAACAACATCCTCATCGCCGAGAGCTTCGGCAGCCGGGTGCGGATCGGGGCGGTCACCACCGACCTCGAGCTTGCGAGCGACACGCCGATCTCGCTCGGCGCCGACCACTTCTGCGGGCTCTGTAAGAAATGCGCCGACAACTGCCCGTCCGGGGCGCTTTCGGGCGGCGACAAGGAGCAGGTGCGAGGGGTGTCGAAGTGGCCGACCCAGGTCGAGCGCTGCTACGGCTACTGGCGGGCGACCGGCACCGACTGCGGAGTGTGCATGGCGGTGTGCCCATTCTCCCACCGGAGCAACTGCTTACACCACCTGGTGCGGGCCGCGATCCGGCGCTTCCGGTGGTGCCACGGCTTCGCGTTGTGGTGCGACGTCCTGCTCTACGGCCGCCGATGGAGGAATCTCCGCGGCCGTCGCGAGGACCCGCCGGGCGACCGGGAGACGCGGCCGTGAGAGACGGTTCGACGAGGGGCCGGGGGGAAGCTCGACGTGCCTGTAACCGACCCGGGGACGATCACTGGACGGTGTGGCCCATCGACGCGGAGAATCAGACAGGAGGCTGTTCATGACCAAGACCCTGTTCATCCTCAACGACCCACCGTACGGGACCGAGCGCAGCTACAACGGCCTGCGCCTTGCCGGCGCCGTCGTCAAGCGGGACGGCCAGCAGGTGCGCGTATTCCTCATGGGGGACGCGACGAGCTGCGCCAAGGCCGGCCAGCAGACCCCGAATGGCTACTACAACCTCGAGCGTATGCTGCGCGCGGTCACCAACCGCGGCGGTAAGATCGCGGTCTGCGGCACCTGCATGGACGCCCGGGGCATCGCTTCGGACGAGCTCGCCGACGGCACGGCGCGCGGTACCCTCGACGAACTCGCCGACTGGACCCTGTGGGCCGACCGGGCCCTGGTGTTCTGAGGCGCCCCCGTGGACCACGAGCCTGCCCTGCGCCTCGGGGCATTCCTTTCGGTGTTCGCGCTGATGGCGCTGTGGGAGTTCGTGGCGGCGCGCCGCGCTCTTCGCGCCGCGAAGGGCGCACGCTGGCTCGCCAACCTCGGGCTCACGGTCGTCGCCACGGTCCTGATCAGGCTGCTCTTCCCGGCCGCCGCGGTGGGCGGCGCCGTGCTCGCCTCGGAGCGCGGCTGGGGCCTCCTCAACGCCGTCCGGCTGCCGGCGGTGGTGTCGGTCGTCGCGGCCGTGGTGGTGCTCGACCTCGCTGTGTACCTGCAGCACGTCCTGTTCCACGCGGTGCCGGCGCTGTGGCGCCTGCACATGGTGCACCACGCCGACCCCGACTTCGACGTGACGACCGGCCTGCGCTTCCACCCCCTGGAGATCGTGCTCTCGATGGGGGTCAAGCTCGCGGTCATCGCGGCGCTCGGGCCGTCGCCCGGAGCGGTCCTGCTCTTCGAGGTCCTGCTCAACGCGACCTCCATGTTCAACCACGGCAATGTCCGGCTGCCGAGCCGACTGGACCAGGCGCTGCGCTGGCTGGTGGTAACTCCGGACATGCACCGGGTGCACCACTCGGTGCACCCGGCCGAGACCAACAGCAACTTCGGCTTCAACCTGCCGTGGTGGGACCGTCTCCTCGGGACCTACCGGAACCAGCCCGTGGACAGTCATGAGGAGATGACGATCGGCCTCGAGCAGTTCCAGGAGCCGTCGCACCAGTCACTGTGGCGACTGCTGCTCCTACCCTTCACCGGAGCGGGCGGCAGGTACCCGATGGGTCGGGACACCGACGGCTGACGCATCCGCGCGCGGTCACTCGAGCACCGCGGTGTTGGGATAGAAGGAGCTCCAGGCGAACCAGTAGGCGGTGGTGACGGGCAGCCGCTCGAGGGCGCTGCCGGCCAGGGGCCCGTCGACGGCGACGCCGCGGTCGAGGTCCCAGGTCGAGCCGGTGCCGCGGTCCTTGACCGCCTCGGCCGACACCGGGGTCAGGGCGAGGGTCTCGCCGCCGACCTCGGCGACGAAGGCGTGGACGCCGCCGTCCGCGGCTCGCCACAGGGCGACTCGGGTCTCGCCGAGGGCGGCGGCCGCGAGGCCCCTGAGATCGGCGTCGGCCACCGCCAGGGCGTGCGGTCCGCGGGCGACCCCGTGCACCAGGGTCTTGCCGGGCATCTTCTCGGTCAGCCAGTGGGCCCGGAACAGGCCGATGCGCTCCGGATCGTCCTCGTAGCTCTGGTAGTGCGAGCCGGAGACATTCCGGTCCTTCTCGAGGAGCTTCGTGTCGGGGTGTGCCGCGAACCACTTCGCCCAGGTCGTCTGAACCGAAGGAACGACCTCGAGGCGTTGCCCTTTCGCCGGACCGTGGAGCGCCTCGCCGGTGACGTGGCTCCACAGCGAACCGGTCTCGACATCCTGCATGATCAGGCTGTTGCGCCACAGCTTGCCGGACACGA
>CAZKKP010000125.1:0-545 GCA_964553295.1 uncultured Thermoanaerobaculia bacterium
CTACGACCTGGTGTTCAACTGGGCGCGGCGGTCGTCGCTGTGGCCGATGCAGTTCGGTCTGGCGTGCTGCGCGATCGAGATGATGGCGGTGCTCGACCCGCGCTACGACATGGCCCGCTTCGGGGCCGAGGTCTTCCGCGGCACGCCCCGCCAGGCGGACATGATGATCGTCTCGGGGACTGTGACCGAGAAGATGGCGCCGATGGTCAAGCGGCTCTACCAGCAGATGGCCGAGCCCAAGTGGGTGATCGCCATGGGCTCCTGTGCCACCTGCGGCGGCCCCTACAAGACCTACGCCGTCACCCAGGGGGTCGACCGGATCATCCCGGTCGACGTCTACATCCCGGGCTGTCCGCCGCGCCCGGAGGGGCTGATCTACGGTCTGATGCAGCTGCAGCGCAAGATCGACCGCCAGACCATCGCCCGCAGCCGGGCCTCGTGAGGTGACGATGAGTGACGACACCCCGAAGACCCCGCCCGAGGACAGCCCCGCGCCGACCGCCTCCGACGCCGTCCCCGAAGCGCCGGCGAAGAAGGCGCTGAGC
>CAZKKP010000125.1:645-5882 GCA_964553295.1 uncultured Thermoanaerobaculia bacterium
GACGAGGAGAAGGCCGCCAAGATCGCCGCGGCCAAGGCGAAGGCGGAGGCGAAGAGGGCCGCAGCCGGCGAGGGCGCCGGCGTCGCGGAGGAGAAGGCGCCCCTGAGCGACGAGGAGAAGGCCGCCAAGATCGCCGCGGCCAAGGCGAAGGCGGAGGCGAAGAAGGCCGCGGCCGGTGACGCGGCCGACGCCCCGGCCGAGCCAAAGCCCCCCTGGGAGGACAAGCCGGCGCCGCCGGTGCGCCTGGACGCCATGGACGACGGCGACGTCGTCGCCCTGGCCGCGGCAGTCGAGGGCGCCGTGCTGGCGGCGGACAGCTTCGCCGGCGACGTCACCGTGCGCCTTCGCCGCGAGCGGGTCCTCGAGGCCTGCCGCTTCCTCAAGGAGGCCCGCGGCTACAGCTTCCTCGTCGACCTGACGGCGGTCGACTGGCCGGAGCGCGAGGGCGAGCGCTTCGACGTGGTGTACTGGATGCACCGCTTCGACGACTCCAAGAGGCTGCGGCTGGTGGCCGGGCTGCCCGACGGCGAGGCCGTCGCCAGCGTCGAGAGCGTCTGGAAGACCGCCAACTGGCTCGAGCGCGAGGTCTACGACATGTTCGGCATCCACTTCGAGGGCCACCCCGGCCTCGAGCGGATCCTCACCTGGGAGGGCTTCAACGGACACCCGCTGCGCAAGGACTTCCCGGTCGAGGGCATCGACACCGGCGCCGCCATCTACCCCGAGGTCTACCCGCCGGGGGGCGGGCCGCTGACCGAGGCCGAGAAAGGGGGCGCCCAGTGACCGCGCCCGACAGGTCCCTGTTCGACCTCCAGGAGATGGAGATCAGCTTCGGGCCGCAGCACCCGGCCACCCACGGCGTGCTCCGGGTGCAGCTCAAGCTCGACGGCGAGAAGATCATGGAGGCCAAGCCGATCATCGGCTACCTCCACCGGGGCACCGAGAAGCTCTTCGAGACGATGACCTTCCCGCAGTGCATCCCGCACACCGACCGGATGGACTATGTCGCCGCGGCGACCAACAACCAGGGCTTCTGCGTCGCCATGGAGAAGCTGCTCGGGATCACGGTGCCGCCGCGCGCGGCCTACCTGCGGATGATCCTCGCCGAGTTGCAGCGCCTGGCCTCGCACCTGGTCTGGCTCGCCACCCACGCCATCGACATCGGCGCCATCACCCCGTTCTTCTACACCTTCCGCGAGCGGGACGCGATCCTCGACCTGTTCGAGGAGTACTGCGGCGCCCGCCTGACGCTCAACACCATGAAGATCGGCGGCGTGCCCTTCGAGCTGCCGGACGGCTGGCTCGAGAAGTGCTCGAAGGTGGTCGACGCCTTCCCGGCTCACATCCAGGAGTACGAGGGCCTGCTCACCGAGAACCGGATCTGGAAGAAGCGCACCGTCGGCATCGGCGTGGTCACCGCCGAGCAGGCGGTCGACTGGGGCTTCACCGGCCCGCCGCTCCGCGGCTCCGGGGTCAAGTGGGACATCCGCAAGGTCTTTCCCTACGACCGCTACGACGAGGTCGACTTCGACGTCCCGATCGGCACGACCGGCGACACCTACGACCGCTACCTGGTGCGGATGGAGGAGATGCGCCAGTCGGTGCGGATCCTGAGGCAGTGCCTCGACCGGCTGCCCGAGGGCCCGATCCTGGCCAAGGTGCCGAAGATCCTGCGCGCTCCCGAGGGCATGGTCTACGCCTCGGTCGAAGCGCCCAAGGGCGAGCTCGGCTACTTCATCGTCACCACCGAGAAGTCGGTGCAGCCCTACCGCTGCCACGTCCGACCGCCCTCGTTCGTCAACCTGCAGCTGCTGCCGGAGATGGTCAAGGGCCACCTGGTAGCCGACCTGATGGCGGTCATCGGCACCCTCGACATCGTGCTCGGGGAGATCGACCGATGACCACGCCCGCGTCCGCCCGGCGGAGGTAGTCGATGCCCGATCCGGTCCTCCAGTACCTGGTCATCCCGCTGGTCAAGGTGGTGGTGCTGCTCGGCGTGCTGCTGCTGATCGTCGCCTACCTCACCTTCGCCGAGCGCAAGATCCTCGCCTACCTGCAGGTCCGCATCGGGCCCAACCGGGTCGGCCCGCGGGGCTGGCTGCAACCCGTCGCCGACGGCCTCAAGCTGTTCGTCAAGGAGGACCTGGTGCCGGCCGGGGCGGAGCGGGTGGTGTTCATGCTCGCCCCCTGCCTGATCATGGCGACGGCACTCCTGGTGTGGTCGGTCATCCCCTTCGGCGAGGCCTTCATGATCGGCGGCGTCGAGGTCGAGCCGTTCCTCGCCGACATCAACATCGCCATCCTCTTCGTCCTCGGCGTGTCCGGCCTCGGGGTCTACGGCATCATCCTGGGCGGCTGGTCGTCGAACAACAAGTTCTCCCTGATGGGCGGGCTGCGGGCGGCGGCGCAGATGATCTCCTACGAGGTCCCGATGGGCTTCGCGATCATCTCGGTGCTGCTGATGTCGGGCACCCTGTCCCTGGTCGGCATCGTCGAGGCCCAGCGGGACGCCGGCCTCTGGTTCGTCATCCCGGGCATCCTCGGCTTCGGCATCTACTTCGTCTGCGGCGTCGCCGAGACCAACCGCAACCCCTTCGACCTGCCCGAGGCCGAGTCCGAGCTGGTCGGCGGCTTCCACACCGAGTACTCGGGGATGAAGTTCGCGCTGTTCTTCATGGCCGAGTACGCCAACATGCTGCTGATCTCGTCCCTCGCGGTGGTGATGTTCTTCGGCGGCTGGCTGCGGCCCTTCCCCAACGTCGAGGCCCTTGCCTTCCTCGACGCCTTCCCGGGGGCCGGGTTCTTCTGGTTCCTGGTCAAGGTGCTCGCCTTCATCTTCGTCTACATCTGGTTCCGCGGGACCTTCCCGCGCTACCGCTTCGACCAGCTCATGGCGGTGGGCTGGAAGTGGCTGCTGCCCCTGTCCCTGGCCAACATCCTGCTGGTCGGGATCGGCGTGCTGCTCGTGAAGGGATGACGCCATGGCGCTGCGCGAGTTCTTCGCCAAGCTGCTGCCGGTCGACCTGTTCAAGGGCCTGATGATCACCGGCGGCTACCTGTTCCGCCGCAAGGAGACGATCCAGTACCCGGAGAAGAAGATGGAGCCGAGCGACCGCTTCCGCGGCATGTTCGGCTACGACGGTGAGCGCTGCATCGACTGCAGCCTGTGCGCCAAGGCCTGTCCGATCCAGATCATCTACCTCGCCGACCACACCGAGAAGGACCCGGAGACCGGCAAGAAGAAGAAGGTCATCGACCGCTACGACATCGACGTCAAGCGGTGCATGTTCTGCGGCCTGTGCGAGGAGGCCTGCCCGACCGAGCCGCAGGCCGTCTGGCTGACCTCCAAGAGCTACGAGGGTGCGGTCTACGAGCGCAACGAGGGGCTTTACTTCACCAAGGACCGGCTGGAGTCCTGGGAGGGCGTCGAGCCCTTCCCGGGCGTGCCGCGGCCCAAGGACGGTCAGGTGCCGGGCGACGCCCTCGGCCGCAAGCGCGCGGCCGACGGCGAGGGCTCGAAGCCCTGAGGAGGGGGAGATGGACTTCCTGGTCGCCCACTTCGCCGAGATCCTCTTCTACCTGCTGGCCGCCATCACGGTCGCCGGGGGGGTCGGGGTCGTCGCGCTCAAGAGCCCGGTCCATGCGGCGCTGTCGCTGCTCGCCACCTTCCTGGCGGTGGCCGCGCTGTTCCTCCTGCGCCATGCCGAGTTCCTGGCGGCGGTGCAGGTGCTGGTCTACGCCGGCGGCATCATGGTGCTGTTCCTGTTCGTCATCATGCTCGCCAGCTTCCGCAAGCTCCGGGCCGAGACGGTCTTTCTGTCGCAGCTGGCGCCGATGGCGGTGCTCGCCGGCGTGCTGCTCGGCGCCCTGGTCGCCTTCGCCGTGCTGATCGGCGTCCTGCCCGCCGGGGCAGCCGATGGTGGCGCCGCGCTGCGCACCGTCGACGGCGCCGAGCTCGGCAACACCGAGGCCATCGGCGCGGTGCTCTACACCACCTACCTGGTGCCCTTCGAGATCGTCTCGGTGGTGCTGCTGGTCGCCATGATCGGCGCCGTCGTCTTCGGCCGCAAGGACCCGGGACTGGACGCTCCGAGGGGAGGGCTCTCCGAGTGATCACCGCCACCCACTATCTGGTGCTGTCGCTGATCCTGTTCAGCCTCGGCGTGGTCGGCGTGGTCGTGCGCCGCAACTTCATCACCGTGCTGATGTCGCTCGAGCTGATCTTCAACGCCGTCAACCTCAACCTCGTCGCTTTCGCCTTCCGGCTCGGCGACGTCTCGGGTCAGGTGCTGGCGGTGTTCGTGATCACCATTGCCGCCGCCGAGGCGGCCATCGGCCTCGGGCTGACGATCGCGCTCATGCGGGTGCGCGCCACCGTCTCCCTCGACGACGCCAGCGACATGAGGAGCTAGGGGCATGAAGCTGTACGACCTGATCTGGCTGGTGCCGCTGTTCCCGCTCCTCGGCGCGGCGGTCAACGGCTTCGTCGTCAACCGCCTCGGCCTCGGCAAGTCGACCGCCCACACCGTCGCCCTGGCCGGGGCGGGCCTGGCCTGGCTCTACGGCTGGGCGGCAATGATCCAGTGGTACTTCACCGAGGACCGCACCACGCCTTACGTCACCACCGTCTTCTCCTGGATCGCCGGCGGCGAGATGGAGCTCTTCGACGGCTCGACGGCGCCGCTGGAGATCGCCGCCTCGTTCCAGGTCGACCCGCTGTCGGCGGTGATGGTCGGCTTCGTCACCTTCGTCGGCTTCCTCATCCACCTGTACTCGGTCGGCTACATGCACTCGGAGACCGACCGCGCCTACTCGCGCTACTTCGCCTACCTCAACCTCTTCATGTTCTCCATGCTGACCCTGGTCCTCGGCTCGAACCTGCCGGTGCTGTTCGTCGGCTGGGAGGGCGTCGGCCTGTGCTCCTACCTGCTCATCGGCTACTACTTCGAGAAGGACTGGTGCGCCTCGGCCGGCATGAAGGCGTTCATCGTCAACCGCATCGGTGACTTCGGCTTCCTGATCGCGATCTTCTTCTGCTTCTTCCACTTCGGGACGCTGGAGTTCGCCCGGCTGTTCGACGCCCTGAGCCACGGCCACGGCGAGCACGTCGCCGGGGCGGCGACGGTGATCGGCCTGCTGCTGTTCGTCGGCGCGGTCGGCAAGTCGGCACAGATTCCGCTCTATGTCTGGCTGCCCGACGCGATGGCCGGCCCGACGCCGGTGTCGGCCCTGATCCA
>CAZKKP010000125.1:5892-9405 GCA_964553295.1 uncultured Thermoanaerobaculia bacterium
ATGGTGACCGCCGGCGTGTACATGGTCGCACGCTGCAACTTCTTCTACCAGATGAGCCCGACCGCCATGCTCGTGGTCGGCCTGGTCGGCGGGCTCACCGCCGTGTTCTCGGCGACCATCGGGCTGGCCCAGAACGACATCAAGAAGGTCCTCGCCTACTCGACGGTGTCCCAGCTCGGCTACATGTTCCTCGCCGCCGGTACCGGCGCCTACATCGCGGCGATCTTCCACGTCGTCACGCACGCCTTCTTCAAGGCCTGCCTGTTCCTCGGCTCCGGCTCGGTGATCCACGCCTGCGGCGGCGAGCAGGACATGCGCCGAATGGGCGGCCTGAAGAAGTACATGCCGACGACCTACTGGACCTTCCTGGTGGCGACGATCGCCATCGCCGGCATTCCGCCGCTGGCCGGCTTCTTCTCCAAGGACGCGATCCTGGCCAAGGCGTTCGAGGCCGGCTACACCGACCTCAACGGCTTCGGCGGCTGGTACTACGCCCTCTGGCTGCTCGGCCTGTGCGGCGCCGGCCTGACCGCCTTCTACATGTTCCGCCTGCTCTTCATGACCTTCCACGGCTCGTTCCGCGGTGGTCACGAGGCCGAGCACCACCTGCACGAGTCGCCGTGGACGATGACCCTGCCGCTCCAGGTGCTGGCGGTGCTGTCGATCTTCGGCGGCCTGGTCATCGGCTTCCCAGGGGTGCTCTTCCACCTCGAGGGCTGGAGCTTCATCGACCGTTTCCTGTCGCCGCTGATGCTGTCGGTGGGCGGCCACGGCGAGCACGGCGGCCACGCCTTGAGCCTCGCTCTGGAGTGGGGCCTGGTGGCGCTTTCGGTGGCGGTGGCCGCCGCCGGCATCGCCCTGGCCTGGCGGTTCTACCTGGCCGATCCTGAGTGGTCGCGGCCGAAGGCGCTGGCCGAGCGCTTCCGCTTCGTCCACCGGGCGCTGGTCAACAAGTACTGGGTCGACGAGCTGTATGACGCCACCTTGATCTCGGGCACGGTCAAGGGCGCCCGGATGCTCTGGGAGGTCGACGCCCGGGTGGTCGACGGGGCGGTCAACGGCACCCGCCACGCCACCGTCGGCTCGAGCTTCCTGTCCGGGGTGTTCGACCTGCACGTCGTCGACGGCGCGGTCAATCTCGTCGGCACGATCTACGAGGTGGGCAGCCATCTCTTCCGGCGGCTCCAGGTCGGCTTCGCCCAGGGTTACGCCCTGGTCATGGCCTTCGGCGCGGCACTGCTGCTGACCGTGTTCCTGATCACCTTCTGAGGAGCGGGCAACAACGATGGAGACCCAATACGCCTTTCTGCTCAACCTGATCTGCTACCTGCCGCTGGTCGGCGCCCTGTTCATCATCTTCTTCCTGAAGAAGGAGAACACCGGCGCGATCAAGGCGGTGGCCACGGCCGTGGCGGGGCTCGACTTCGTGGTCGCCCTGCCCTTGTGGTTCCTCTACCGGCCGGACGGGCCCGAGTTCCAGTTCGTCACCAAGGTCGACTGGATCCCGACCTTCGGCGTGCAGTACTTCTTCGGCGTCGACGGCTTCTCGGTGCTGCTGATCCTGCTGACGACGCTGCTCGGCTTCATCTCGGTGTACTCCTCGTTCACCGCCATCACCGAGCGCGAGAAGGAGTACTACGTCTTCCTGCTGCTCCTCCAGGTGGGAATGCTCGGGGTCTTCTGCTCGCTCGACTTCATCCTGTTCTACGTCTTCTGGGAGGTCATGCTGGTCCCGATGTACTTCCTCATCGGGGTCTGGGGCGGGCCGCGCAAGCTCTACGCGGCGATCAAGTTCTTCCTCTACACCCTGGTCGGCTCGGTGCTCATGCTGGTGGGCATCCTCGCGCTGTACTTCTACAACGCCGACGGTCTCGCCGCGGTCGGCCTGCCCGGTCTCGGCAACACGCCGACCTTCGACGTCACCCACCTCTACACGATCGCGCCGCAGGTGCCGGGGGGGCTGCAGTTCTGGGTGTTCCTGGCGTTCTTCGTCGGCTTCGCCATCAAGGTGCCGATGTTCCCCTTCCACACCTGGCTGCCGGACGCCCACGTCGAGGCGCCGACCGCCGGCTCGGTCATCCTGGCCGGCGTGCTGCTGAAGATGGGGACCTACGGCTTCGTCCGCTTCTCGCTGCCGCTGCTGCCCGATGCGACCCTCGGGGCGGTCGGCTGGGTCGGCTGGCTGTCGCTGATCGCCATCATCTACGGGGCGCTGGTGGCGATGGCCCAGAAGGACATGAAGAAGCTGGTCGCCTACTCCTCGGTCAGCCACATGGGCTTCGTCATGATCGGCATGTTCGCCCTCAACCAGGCCGGCCTGCGCGGCTCGATCCTGCAGATGCTCAACCACGGCATCTCCACAGGCGCGCTCTTCTTGCTCGTCGGCATGGTCTATGAGCGGCGGCACAACCGCCTGATCTCGGAGTACGGCGGCCTCGCCAAGGTCATGCCGGTGTACGCGACCTTCTTCATGATCATCACCATGTCGTCCATCGGCCTGCCGACGCTCAACGGCTTCATCGGCGAGTTCACCATCCTGATCGGCGCCTTCCAGCACCAGTGGTGGTGGGCGGTGCTGGCGGCGACCGGCATCGTGCTCGGCGCCGGCTACATGCTGTGGATGTACCAGCGGGTCTTCTTCGGCGAGCTGTCCAACGAGAAGAACAAGACCCTCACTGACCTCAACCTGCGCGAGCAGTGGACGATCATCCCGCTGATCGTGCTGGCCTTCTGGATCGGCCTTTACCCGAAGCCGTTCTTCCGGATCATGGAGCCGACCGTCGACCGCGTCCTCGAGCGGGTGGCGGTGGCGCGGCCGGCGAGCTCGACGCCCGCCGACCACGTCGCGGCCATCGCCGTCATGCCCCCCGACGAGCCGGTGGCCGCGGACCACGACGAGGAGTAGGGCATGCCCACACTCGAGCAGTTCGTCCCGTTCGTCCCCGAGATCTTCCTCGCGGTGGCGGGCCTTGTCCTGCTGCTGCTGGGGGTGGCGCTGGGCAGGCGGGGCGCCCGGACCCTGACCTGGCTGGGCGTGGCGAGCCTCGCGGTGACCGGCGTCCTGGTGTGGCTGCTGTCGCGGCCGGTCGAGGGCGCCGAGAGCATCCTCGGCGACATGCTCGTGGTCGACTCCTTCGGCCTGTTCTTCAAGCTGCTGCTGCTGGTCTCCTCGGCGATCACGCTGCTGCTGGCGGTGGGCTATGTCGAGCGCTCCCGGTACAGCGCCGGCGAGCTGGTGGCGCTGGTGCTGTATGCCACCCTCGGCATGTTCGTGATGGCCTCGGGCGTCAACCTGGTGAGCCTCTACGTCGGCCTCGAGCTCATGGCCCTGTCGGTCTACGTGCTGGTCGGCTACTTCAAGCTCGAGCTCAAGTCCAACGAGGGCGCGGTCAAGTACTTCGTCCTCGGGGCGCTGTCTTCCGGCGTGCTGCTGTACGGCATGTCGCTGGTCTACGGCACCACCGGCTCCCTCGACCTGGCGACGATCCACGCGGTTCTGGCCGACGCCCCGAG
>CAZKKP010000126.1:0-9375 GCA_964553295.1 uncultured Thermoanaerobaculia bacterium
TCCGCCCCAGGCCCTCTGCCCCGCCTGCGAGGACGACGCCGCCTGCGGCGAGGGGCTCTTGCCCGACGGCGTCGCCCGGCTGGCCGAGCTGGGCGTGGCGCCACCGCGACCTGGCTCGGCGCCCCTTGCCGGCCTCCGCTTCGTCGACGGCGAGCTCGCCGCCGAGGGTCTCTTCCCCGGCGCCCCCGGCGTCGGCATACGGCGCACGACCCTGCACTCGGCACTGGTCGAGCAGGCCGAGGCGGTGGGGGTCGAGCTGCGCTGGGGGGTGTCGGTCACCGGGCTCACCGCCGGCGGCGTCGACACCGCCCACGGAGCGGTCCGCGCCCGGGTCCGGGTCGGCGCCGACGGCCGCCACTCGAAGGTCCGCGCCTGGGCCGGCCTCGAGCGCCCGCGCCCGCCGCGCCGCCGCTTCGGCATCCGCCGTCACTTCCAGGCCGAGTCCTGGTCGGACTGCGTGGAGGTCCACTGGGCCGACGGCGCCGAGGCCTACGTGACGCCAGTCGGCGCCGAGGAGATCGGCGTCGCGCTGCTCTGGGACGGAACGCCGAGCTCCTTCGACGCGCTGCTGGGTCGCTTTCCCCAGCTCGCCGAGCGCCTCGCCTGCAGCTCGGCCTCCTCCCGCGATCGCGGCGCCGGCCCCTTCGGCGCCCGCGCCACGGCGGTCACGACCCCCGGCCTCGCCCTGGTCGGCGACGCCACCGGCTCGCTCGACCCGATCTCTGGAGAGGGCCTGTCGCTGGCGTTCGCCGACGCCCTCGCCCTGGCCGATGCGGTGGCGGCCGGCGACCTCGACCGCTACGCCACGAGCTGGCGAGTCAGCCGACGCTGGCCGCGGCGGATGACCGCCCTGCTGCTGCTGCTCACCGCAACGCCCCGGCTTCGCCGGCGGGTGCTCCGCTCGATGGCCGCCCAGTCCGGCTTGCTGTCACGCTTCCTCGCCCTGAGGCTCTCCGAGCCGGGGCCGAGGCTCGCCGGCCGCGACGGTCTGGCGCGGCTGACCTGGGCGGCCCTGGTTGGAGGCGGGCGGTGACCGGCCGCCGGGCACTCGCGCTCGTGCTGACGGCGGGTGTCGTCGCCGCGGCCTGGGCGTGCCGCGAGCTCGCGATCGACAACCGCCTCGAGCGCTTCCTCGGCGATGACGCCGCCAGCCGAGCCGCCTACGAGCGTTTCCGCGGGCTCTTCGGCAGCGACGAGTTCGTGCTGGTCGCGATCACCGGCGACGACGTCTTCGATGCCGACGTCCTCGAGCTCCAGCTGGCTGCGGTCGAGGCCGTCGAGTCGCTCGACGACGTCGTCCGGGTCCAGGCCCCGGCCCAGGTGTGGCGTGACCGGCTCGGCGCCGAGGACACCGAGGCTCTCGTCGAGCTGGTCACCGGATCGCCCTTCTACCGGCGGCTGCTGGTGTCCGACGACGGTCGCACGGTCGGCCTGTTGGCGACTGTCGACCCGGCCGAGGAAGCCGGCGCCCGGCGCCGGCTGGTAGCCGGCCTCGAGGCGGCGATGGCGCCCCTCGAGGCGGCCGGGCTCGAGATCCGGATGGTCGGCTCGACGGTGCTCTCGAGCGGCCTCGACGAGGTCTCCGGGCGTGAGGCGCGGCGGCTCTTCCCCCTCGCGGTGCTAGGTTCCCTGGCGGTGCTGGCGCTGCTCCTGCGCTCGCTGCGGGCGATGGTCGTGGCGGCGGCCGCCGCGGCCATGGCGGTGGTGCTGACCCTCGGCCTGGTCGCCGCCTGCGGAAGGTCGCTGAACATGGTGACCACCGCCCTGGCGCCGTTGGTGTGGGTGCTGGCGGTCGGCAACGTGGTCCACATCCTGCGCCGCTACCGGGTGCTGGCGGCGCGCGGGTCAGCGCTTGAGGCCCTCGAGACGGCGCTGGGCCAGACCCGGCGCGCCTGCACGCTGGCGGCACTGACCACCGCGGCCGGTTTCGCGTCCCTTCTTTTCGCGCCGCTGACGCCGGTGCGCGAGCTCGGCGGCTTCGCCGCCGCCGGCCTGCTGCTCGCGCTGGCGGTCAACCTGACGGTAGCGCCGGAGCTGGTGGCCCTGCTGCGGGTCCCGGGGGACCGGCGTGCCGGGCGGCTCGAGCGGCGCGGCTGGGAGCGGGCGGCGCTGACACGTCCAACCAGGGTTGTCGTCGCCATCGGCCTGATGGCGGCCGCCGCGTTGGCGACCCTGCCATGGCTGCGGGTCGAGTCGAACCCGCTGTCGTTCCTGCCGCGGGCACACCGGGTGGTCGACGACTACGCCGCGACCCGCGACCGGATCGGCGGCTTCTACACCCTGGAGGTGGTCGTCGAGCCGGCGGGCGCCTGGACCGATCCCGCGGCGCTGGCGGTCCTCGACCGGCTCGGCGACCGGCTCGCCGCCTCGGCGGTGGTGTCCCGGGTGGTGTCGCCCCTGGACGTGCTGCGCGAGCTGCGGCGGTGGTCTGAGGGTCTCGAGCCTGAGGCCTACGCCCTGCCGGCGGAGCGGAGCGAGGCCGAGGGGCTGCTCGCCGGGCTCGACGACCGCGGCCGCGCGGCCCTCGCCGCGCTGGTCGCGGTCGACGGCCGCACGGTGCGGCTGTCGGCGGTGGTCGACGAGATGGACCAGGGCCTGTTCCTCGAGCTGGTCGGGGACGCCCACGCCGCCATCGGCGAGCTGCCCGCGGGCTGGCAGGCGTCGGTCACCGGCCAGGTGCTCGAGCTGGTCACCGCCCAGCAGCGGCTGGTCCTCACCCAGCTCGAGAGCCTCGGGGTTGCCCTGGTGCTGGTGTTCCTGGTGCTGCTCGCGGGCCTCGGCTCGCTCCGTCTGACCCTGCTGTCGGCGGCGCCCAACCTGCTGCCCCTGCTCGCCGCCTTCGCCACCATGGCGGTGCTCGGCCTGCCCCTCGACCCGGCGACGGCGATGGTGGCGAGCATCGCCCTGGGCGTCGCGGTGGACAACACCGCCCACGTGCTGGAGACGACGCGGGCGCTCGAGCGTGCCGGGCACGTCCGGCGCGAGGCGGTGGCCCTGGTGCTGCGCCGGGTGGGCCCGGCGATGGTGGTGGGCTCGGCGACCGCCGCGGTGGGCTTCGCCGCCCTCGCCGCCTCCGACTTCGTGCCGATCTCCCATTTCGGCGTGGTGTCGGTGGCGGCCCTCGCCGCCGCCCTCCTCGGCGACCTGGTGCTGCTCCCCGCCCTCCTCGTCTGGCGGAGGCCGTGATGCACGGACCTGCACCGGTAACGGGTCGACCCATCCCAGCGCCGCCGTGCCCGCGACCCTGGTGCTGGTGGTTGAACCACAAAGGCAGGGGAGACCCCCGATGAGAGCTCGCTGTGTTTTCTGTGTCCTCTGTGTCTCTGTGGTTCATTGCCTGACGGGGCCGCTTGCGGCGGGCGGGCTGGTGGAGCGGCTGGGGGAGGCTGAGCGGCGGTGGGATGCGGCGGCGGCGATCGGAGTGCTCAGCCAGGTGCGGGCCGCCGGGGAGGACGGGCTCGAGCTGCGGGTACGGGCGGCAGCGGTCACGGTGGGCATTCTCAGGGCGGACTTCGAGGCCACGCCGGAGAACGACCGGACCGCGCGGCGGGCCCTCGGCGGCCAGATCGACGTCTTCGCCGAGGAGGCGCTCGGGCTCATCGACCGGCTGCCCGAGACCGCCGAGCGGGAGCGGCTGCGAGCAGATCTTCTCGGCGCCCAGATCCGCTCCGACTACCGCGCCCAGAAGCACGAGCCGGCGCTGACGGCCGCCATCGCCCGGGCCCGCGAGCTCGCCCCGGACGACCCCGACACCCTGACGCTGGCGGCCACCCCCCTGGTGCTCGCTCCCGAGGGCCGCGGGCGCGACCTCGACGAGGCCGAGCGGCTGCTGCGACGGGCCCTCGACCGGGCGCCCGGCGGCGAGCGCGCCCGCCTCCTGCTCGCCCGTGTCGCCGAGCAGCGGGGCGATGCCGCCGCAGCGGCGGCGGCCTACCGCGCCGTCCTCGCGGCCAACCCCGGCTGCCGCCCGGCCCGCAGCCGGCTCGAGGCACTGGCAGCGCCCCCGGGGTGAGCGGTCGTCAGCCGTTGGCGAGGGCGTCGTGGAAGGGCTCGCCGAGCAGCTCGAGGCGCCAGCCGACGAGGCCAGCGCGCTCGAGGTCGGCCCGGTCGGGTCGCCTCGCCGGAGTCGAGGCCACGGCGAGGAGCAGGGCCCTCGGGCAGAGCAGACCGCCGGGCAGCCCCTCACGCTCGGCGACCTGGTCGCGGGCCCGGGTCAGTCGGGCGAAACGCTCCCCGGCGGCGCCGTCGAGCCCATCCCGGCGGCGGCCGCGGACCCGGGCGGGCGCTGCCGGCGGCGCGGCGAGGATCGCCAGCACCTCGCGGCCCGACTGTCGGGCGAAGCGGGGGCCAAGCCCGGGCACCGCGCCCAGCTCCCGGACGTTCGCCGGCGGCTTCTCGGACAGGGCGACCATCGGCGCGGCGCCGAGCACCTTGAAGGGCGGTACGTCGCGGGTCCGGGCCACCTGCTCGCGCCACCGGAAGAGGCCGAAGAGGCGGTCCCGGGCGGCGCCGCGGAGCGATCCGCCACCCTTGAGCCGTTCGAAGGCGAGCTCGTCGGGTGCCGGCGCCTGGTAGTGGACGGCCTCGAGGGCGGCGCACTCCTCGACCGCCCAGGTCCAGCGGCCGCGCTCCTTCAATCGGCGCCGCAGCAGGTCGGCGAGGGTCTCCAGGTGGGCGGTGTCGTGGGCCGCGTACTCGACCAGCTCCGGCGCCAGGGGCCGCTCGCCCCAGTCCGCCCGCTGGTGCTTCTTGTCGAGCCGCACACCGAGCTCGACCTCGAGCAGGACGGCGAGACCGGTGCGCGGCTCTCCGAGGAGCTGGGCCATCACCTGGGTGTCCTCGAGGCCCCGGAGGCGGACGCCGTAGTCGCGGTCTAGCACCCGGATGTCGTAGTCCGCGCCATGCATCACGACCGTGACCACGGGGTCGGCGGCAACCTCCCAGAGAGGCGCCAGCTCGGCGGCGGACAGCGCGAGGGGGTCGATCACCCAGTCGCGTCCGTCGGCCGTGACCTGCACCAGGCAGACCTTGTGGAAGTAGGAGTGGAGGGAGTCGGCCTCGGTGTCGAGGGCGAAACGTCCCGCCCGGCGGCAGGCGTCCGCCACCGCGGCCATCCCGGCGGCCGTGGCCACCCATTCCGGTCTCACCTCCCGCGCCATGGCCGCGAATGGTAGCAGAGACCATCCGTCGTGCGCCTCGGGCCGTGGCGCCAGTTGGGCTGCCGATGTGCTACGATCGCGCCCCATGAGACCAGTTCTCGACATCCGCACTGCCAAGGTCTCGGTCGAGCTCACCAGCCGCTGCAACCTGCGCTGCGGGATGTGCCCGATGTCGAACCTCGGCCGACCCGAGCAGGACATGCCCTGGTGGCTGGTCGAGAAGGTCGCCGAGGACTTCCGCGAGCACGGCATCCGGGTGCGCTGGCTGCACGAGATGGGCGAGCCGCTGCTGTTTCCCCGCCTGGCCGAGGCCGTCGACCTGTTCCCCGGCGCCGGCGTCTCGACCAACGTCATGATGCTCGACGAGGGCTACGGGCGAGAGCTGCTGGCGAGCTCGCTCGAGCGCATAAGGCTGTGCGTCGACACCGTTACGCCCCGGGTCTACCCGCTGGTCCGCCGCGGCGGCGACTTCGAGACGGTGGTCGCCAACATCCGCAGCTTCCTCGAGCTTTCCAAGGGCCGCCCGATCCGGGTCGAGATCCAGCGCATGGTCTCCCTGCAGACCGCACACGAGTCGGTGCGCGACCTCGAGGCATTCTTCGAGCTCGAGCGCTATCCCCAGGCGCGGGTCATCGAGAAGACCTGCGAGGGCCTCGACACCGCCGACGCCACCGACCTGCACGAGTCCTTCTACGGCTGCTTCCAGGGCTACCCCTTCAAGTGGTTCGTGGTGCTCTCCGACGGCCGCGTCACCCACTGCTGCTACGACTACGATGGCGCCCAGGCGATCGGCGACCTGAAGAGCCAGACGGTGTCCGAGATCCTCGCCTCGCCGGTGATCGCCGAGCGCATGGACGCCTTCCGACGCAAGGACTGGCAGGCGATGCCCCGCTGCGGCGAGTGCTACAAGAACGCCAGCGGCGCCGCGGTGGTGGTCGACCAGCTGCTGCAGATCGGCCACCGCCTCGACCGGCTGCTGCCAGTCAAGGGGGTCGCCCGGAGGATCATCAACCGCTAGGACCAGGAGGCTGTGCGAGGCTGTGGGGCATGCCCTGCGACCTCCTGGGGTATCCTCGGGCGATGGCGAAGGCCGAGTGGGGGGCGGACCCCGAGTTCTTCGGGCCGCGGCACGCGCACCGCGAGGGGCGCATCGTGCGTGCCCTCTTGCGGGGCGCAGTGACGGACGGCCCGCACCTCGAGTGCGCCGCCGGGGTCGGCTCCCTGAGCCTGACCCTGGCCCGTCGGGGTCGTACCGTCGTCGCCGTCGACCTGTCGCTGCGTTCGCTCGGTCACGTCGCCGCCCGGGTGGGGGAGGCCGGTCTCGGCCACAGGGTGCTCGAGGTGGTCGCGGACATCACCCGGCTGCCCTTCGCCGCCGGCGCCTTCGCCTCGGCGACCTCGGCCGAGACCCTCGAGCACCTGGGCGACGACCGCGCCGCGGTCGCCGAGCTCGGTCGGGTGCTGGCGCCGGGCGGCTGCCTGGTGGGCACCGTGCCCGCCGGTCCCGGCCAGTGGTCGGACTGGGACGTCTGGGCCGACCACCACAGGCGCTACACCTCCTCAGGTCTGGCGGACGTCCTCGCCGGGGCCGGCCTCGAGCCCGAGGTCCGGGTCTGGGGCTGGCCGCTGCTCCGGCTCTACGACGACCTCTTCCTCAAGCGGGTCAACCGCCGTCGGCTGCGCTCGCCGGGCTCGGTCGAGGACGACCCGGCGCTGCGCCGGGTCTCCGGCCTCGGCCGGCGGCGCTGGCTGGTGAAGCTGGTGCGCGCCGCCTTCGAGCTCGACCGCCTCTTCGACCGGGCCCCCTGGGGGATCGGACTGCTCTTCGTGGCGCGGAAACGGTGAGGAGTCGGGCAGTCAGCCGTCAGCCGTCAGCTGTCATCTGATAGCTGATAGTTCCGTCCTTCACTTCCCGCTGAGCACCTGTTTCATCAAGCGGTCGTCGGCGTCGCCGACCTCGGTCATGGCGCGCTTCACCTCGCCGGAGAAGATCCTCGCCATCAGCGAGATGTTCATCTTCGAGACCCACACCGAGCCGTCCGCCTGCTCGTACACCGACCACGAGCAGGGCATGATCGCCGACATCCGCGGCGAGTCGGTGAGCACCCGGCGGGCGATCGCCGGGGCGCAGACGAAGTGGAGCCGGATCTTCCGGAGGTTGGCCGGCGCCACGCCCTTCGCGGCGAGCTTGGCGTACATGTCGAGGGCCGGCATCGGGAAGCTCCAGCCCTCGGCCGCCCCAACTGCCTCCTCGATGGCGGTGCAGGTGTCCTCGAAGGACCTCGGGCTCGGCGCCGGCACCACCATGAAGCGGCGCATGGCGAGGACGGCCACGATCGCCGTTGCCACGGCTCCGACCACGATTCCGACCACCAACGCCACTGCCATTCCCATCGCCGACCTCCCTGTCGCGCGGAGATTGTATCACTGTATAGCTGATCAAGCACGTTCTAAAGAAGGGCGTCTCGTCGCGCCCTGGCGCCGGGTCCGCGGCCGCTACTCGCCGGCCAGGGAGACAAGGCGGGCGGCGACCTCGGCGGGACGCTCGAAGGGCAGCAGGTGGGAGGCGCCGGGGACCTCCTCGACGCGGCAGTCGGCGAGCTCCCGCTCGAGGCGGCGGCCGGCGGCCGGCACCAGGGTGGTGCTCTCGGCGCCGCGCAGCACGCGCACCGGCACCCTCACCCGGACCAGCTCGGGCCACGGGTCGGCCGGGCTGGTCTCGAAGATCCGGGCCTCCCACGCACGCGGGTAGCGCAGCTCGAGGCCGCCGTCGGGACGGGGCGTGAGCGCGCATCCGACGTAGTCCTCGAAGCAGCCCCCCTGCCAGTCGGCGAACAGCGGACGCCGGCGCCAGGCACGGCGGGCGGCGTCGTGATCCGGCCAGCGGTCGCGGCGACGGCGGGCGGCGCCCACCAGGGGCAGCCGGTGGCCGAGGCCGAGGCGCTGCATCAGACCCCAGAAGACGGCCCGGGCGCCGGTGAAGATCACCGGGTCGACGAGCAGCAGCCGGCTGAAGAGCTCCGGCGCCCGGACCGCCGCCATGGCCGAGACCACGCCTCCGAGGCTGTGGCCGGCGCCGACCGCGCCCGCCACGCCGCGCTCCCGGAGGACCCCGACGAGGTCGTCGGCGAGCTCGCTCCAGCTCGAGCACGCCGCCGGGTCGGCGCCCGGCCAGAGCGGCCGCAGCTCGCTCGTTACCACCCGGAAGCGAGGGGCGAGGGCCTCGACGAGGGCGCGGTAGGCTTCCGGCGGGAAGCCGTTGGCGTGGCCGAGGTGCAGCAGCGGGCCGGCGCCGCCCCAGTCCCGCCAGGCGCCGCGCGCCGGCACGGCCTCAGGCCTTCAGCACGCCGAGCCTGCGGCCGACCCGGGCGAAGGCTTCGACGGCCCGGTCGAGGTGCTCGACCTCGTGGGCGGCGGAGATCTGAACCCGGATCCGCGCCTTTCCCTTGGGCACCACCGGGAAGGAGAAACCGATGACGTAGATCCCCTCCTCCAGCATGGCGTCGGCGAAGGCGGTGGCGAGCTTGGCGTCGTACAGCATCACCGGCACGATGGCGGTTTCGCCCGGGAGCAGGTCGAAGCCGAGCGTCTCCATGCCGGCGCGGAAGTGGCGGGTGTTGCGCATCACCCGGTCGCGGCGCTCGGTGGTCGCGGACAGCATCTCGAAGACCTTGATGCCGGCCGCGGTCAGCGACGGCGTCAGGGTGTTGGAGAAGAGGTACGGCCGCGACCGCTGGCGGAGCAGGTCGACGATCTCCCGGCGGCCCGTGGTGTAGCCGCCGGAGGCGCCGCCCAGGGCCTTGCCCAGGGTCGAGGTGATGACGTCGACCCGGCCCTGGCAGCCGTGGTGCTCGGCGGTGCCCCGGCCGGTGGGTCCGATGTAGCCGGTGGCGTGGGAGTCGTCGACCATGACCATGGCGCCGTACTTCTCGGCGAGGTCGCAGATCTCCGGCAGCTTCACGAGATAGCCGTCCATGGAGAACACGCCGTCGGTGGCGATCAGGCGTCGGCGGCAGTCCGCCGCCTGCTTCAGCTGCTCCTCGAGGTCGGCCATGTCCGAGTTCCGGTAGCGCAAGCGCCTCGCCTTGCACAGCCGGACGCCGTCGATGATCGAGGCGTGGTTGAGCTCGTCGGAGATGATGGCGTCCTCCTCGCCGAGGATGGTCTCGAACAGGCCGGCGTTGGCGTCGAAGCACGACGAGTACAGGATGGTGTC
>CAZKKP010000127.1:0-9345 GCA_964553295.1 uncultured Thermoanaerobaculia bacterium
ACAAGTAATTGATGACAAAGGTAGAACTCGCTGCCGCAATGGAGCCGCACCCATTTCGTTCCCCATGAGGAACATCTTCGGGTTGTAGTACGTGCCCGAGAGTGCCGGGCCGAAGTGATCGGGACTGACGATTCTCTGCCCTCCTGAGATTTCCACAAGGCCCTGCGAAGAAGCAAACGTGGCCGCGCCCAGTGCGACGGCGACAACGAAGTGGAGGATCATTCTCCGTGAGTTCGCACCCGGGTTCCGCTTGGAGGCCCGGCGTGCCGTTGGGCGAAGGCCAGCCGTGCTGCTGTCGAACATATCGGACTCCTTCTTGGAAACTGGGAAGTATCGACGTGGCTCGTAACGCTGCCGATGCTATCATCCCTGCCGAGATGTTGCTAGCCAAACGCCTCGTCGTTACTGGGTGTGCACTGACCACGGTTTTCTCATGCAGCACATCGCCGGGTGATCCTCCGCCCATGGTGGTCCTCGTGACCTTCGACGCCCTGCGGGCCGACGCCGTGTGCTACTCCGTCGAGCCGGGCTGTCCGACACCTGGCTTCGCCGCTCTTGCTGGAGACAGCATCGTGTTCACCCAGGCAATCTCGTCCTACCAGGGGACTACCGCGTCGATGGCGTCGCTGATGACCGGCCGCTGGCCATCCTTCGAAGGCCTGGACTCCATGGCGCCGGACACCCTGTACGGTTTCTGGCACCTGAAAGACCCCGACGAGCAAGGCAGGATCTGGCTCACCGGCAACGTCACCACTCTCGCTGAGATTCTCTCCTCCCAGGGTTGGCAGACGGCCGGCTTCAACACGAACCCGTACCTGAGCGTGTCCCACAACTTCCACCAGGGGTTCCAGCACTACGAGCAGTTTCTCAACTACCTTGAGGCCGAGCGCGCCCATCGACGCCACGAAATGGAGCCTGCCTATCCGCCGGCACCCGTCGTGTTTGACAAGGCTGCGGCCTGGATCGAGAGCCACGCCTCGAGGCCCCTGCTCGCCTGGCTCCACATCATGGATCCGCACAGCCCGTACCTCCCGCCGGCAGAGTTCGACCGCGGTTGGGCCGCCCCCCCGACCCCGCTGTCGGATCTCGACGTCAACCGGGCTCTGTACCATCTGCTCTTCGCCCGTCGCGGGGACACAGCGCAGGCCGAGAGATTCCCATCCCACGACCAGCACGAGGTGAGCCGCGAGAGCCTCATCGAGCATGCGCGTGCCCTGTACCGGGCCGAAGTGGCGCACTCGGACCGTGAGCTGGGCAGGTTTGTCGACCGCCTGCGCCGTACGGGGGTGCTGGATCGGGCCATCCTGGTGGTAACCGCCGATCACGGCGAGGAGTTCGACGACCACGGTGAGATCTTCCATGAGATGCGACAGCCCGGCTACGAGGAGCTGCTGCACGTCCCGATGCTCATCCGACTCCCTAACGGGAGGCTCGGGGGGCGGGTCGTGACCAGCCAGACACGACTCCTCGACATCGTGCCCACGCTGCTCGAGCTGCTCGATCTCGACGGACTTGAGCACGAGTTCGACGGGCTCAGCATGGTCGACATCCTGGATGTCGACATCGCCGAAGACAGACCATATTTCATGAGCTCTCCAGGGTACGGCATCGTCAGGCTCGGACAATGGAAGTACAAGTTCGGAAAAGGGCCCGCCCTGGTCGAGAGACTGCACGACCTGCTTGCGGATCCTGCAGAGGCTCACAACCTCGTCGCCGCGCGGCCGGAGGTCGCCGCCGAGCTCCGCGAGCGTTACCGAGAGTTCGCCGCCGACATGGCTCGCCGCTCCACGGACCAGAAAGGCTCCGAGCCCGTGCAACAAACGGTGATCGACGCCGCAACCCGCGAGCAGCTTGCGATCCTGGGCTACTCGGAGTAGCGAGCCTTCATTGGATGTAGCCAAGGACGCGGAGCTTCTCCGCGAGCTCGGGCTCGAGAGCGTCCCCGCCAACCCCCACCTCGGGCAGGTCGGCGATTGACCGAATGGACTCCGGAAGGTCGGAAAAGCGGGTGCTCCAACCCCCGTTGCAGCGCGTCGGGTACCAGGCGCCAGGAAATCCGACGGAACACTCCAGCCCGCCGCGCCAGAACACCTCTCGGCGGTCCAACCACTGCATCCCGTACAGACGTTCTGCGATGCGAATCTCCTCGACCAAGGGGTGAACCGTTGAGGAATGCTCCTCCATGAGAACTCTCCGTGGCGGCTCAGCTTGCGGGCTCGTCAGCTGAAGCGGCTCTCCGTCTCCCGGAGCGGGTTCGACACCTGCTGCCTTCAGGACAGTCGAGTAGAGATCTACCAGGGACACGAGGCGGCTGTCCCGGGAGGACTCTGCCTGCCCCGGCCACTTCACGACCAGCGGGATCTCCATGAGCTCCGGAACCAGACGGTAGGAGTGCTGGAACCACCCCTCCTCACCAAAGGTCTCGCCGTGATCGGAGGTGATGATGACGAGCGCCCGCTGCCACAGACCGACACCTTCGAGCGCTTCGCGGACTCGCCCGAGATTGTAGTCGACAAAGGCGATCTCCGCGCGATACAGCCGCCGCAGCAGCTCGATGACTTCGGGCGCCGGCTCCTCGAACCTCGAGGTCAGCTCAACCCAGGCGGCAAGGTCACCGCCGGCGACATCCCGCCAGCGCGACCCCTGGGGAAGACGTTCGAGAGCCTCCGGCACTGCCGCCGCCTCGCGATGCTCGTCGGGCGCGAGGTACATCGCATGGGCATCGAAGTAATTGAGGAACAGAAAGAAGTTTCCGTCAGGATGTGCTTCTATGCACTCGACGGCTCGCTCGGTGATCCGGTCCGCCGTGAGCTCGAACGTCCCGCGGGGTGGCTCGACCACCGTCGCGAACCCACGGAGCACACCGAAGCGGCTCGAAGTGAACAGGCCACCCACTGCGGCACAGGTGAAGTACCCCGTGTCGCGGAGCCTGGCCGCCGCTGTCGGATACGTCTCGCCCAGGCGATTCCGTGTCACGCCGGCCAGGTGGTGCGACGGGTACCGGCCGGTGAAGATCGAGGCATGGCTGGGCAACGTCCACGGGGACGTCGCCCAGGCGTTTTCGTACACCGTGGCCTCCCGGGAGATCCCAGCCAGCACCGGGGTGTGGCCCGAGTCGCGGAAGAGGTCAACGCTGTCTCGTCTCACGGTGTCGAGCGTGATGAGCACCACCGGCGTCAGGTCTCCGAGATCACCGCCGACGAAGCTGGGCCTCCCCACGAGATACAGACCGTGGCGATTGCCAATGGCGCGCACGACGAGCCGCTGCGGTCCTCTCGGGATGGCAATCCTGAGTTCGCGCGAGGCGAGGGGCGGAACGGTGACTCGGACGAGCTCGCCACCGCACTGGGCCTCGAACACGGCCGGACCGCGGGATCCGTTCACCGCCTCGAACGAGAACCACTGCGACTGGGCATTGAGGAGCTTTCGAGAGACCGCCTGCGGGCCGATGAGCAACGCGCCGTCGTACGAGGTCGGGCCGGGACCGGCGAGCCCGAGATCGAGGAAGCGTCGAACGAAGATCTGCCCGTTGACAGGCTCGACAGAGACATTCTGGGCCTTCCAACCGAGGCCCCAACCCATCATCGCGAAGCCGACCCTGGTCGAGGCGTCGGAGGTCGAACCGTCCTCCGGCCCCCCCCCAACCACCTCGAACCTGAGCCTGTAGGTGCCGGGCGCCGATGGCTGCACCGGAAGTCGGCGTGACCACGAGGCGCGAGAGCTGACGACTCCCTCGGCGAGCATCTGACCGTCATAGGTCACCCTGATCCGGCGCCCAAGAAGCGACTCCGAAGGGACCACGCGGATCCAGATCGGACGCTCGAGCCTCTTCACGATCCGGATAACCAGGGTCGCGTCACCGCGAAACGTCCAGCCATCGCCATCCTTCGACCAGGTCATGTCCGGCGCCACGACCACCGGGGCCCCGGTGACCACCGTGCCGACGAATGGCGGTCTCGAGAGGTCCTCGAACTCCACCACTGGGCCATCCGGCCTCTCCGAGCAGGAGCCCAGCGCCACGGCCATCGCTACCACCACCCCGACTCGAGTGACGGGGCACGGCACACCGGTCGACAGAGCCACTCCTGTCCACGACACGGGGATTACCTGTGCGTCTCGATTGGTCGAGCTACGATCACCGTGTAAAACGACCCCGCTCCGGCAGCAAGGAGTCTCTGTTCGTCATCGACCAGCGTTCGAAGCACCTCAGCTCGTGACGACCCATCGAGCAGCGACCAGTCGACCCAGGGGTGAACGAGGGACAGGAGGTTTCCGCCGTAGTCCCGCCGCTCGGTGATCGCGAACCAGCGTTGCACTACCGGCACGATCTCCGACGACCGGATGGCCTCCGACGGATCGTCGTGAACAATCGGCAGGTCGAGTCGATCGCCACGCCGGGCCATCTCCGGGACCCCCAGCAATGCCCGATTCGCCTCCTCGAGCAGCTGGTGCGACCACTCGAGCCGTGAGGGCCCGACGTACTCGTCGAAATAGAACACTCCTCCAGGCTTCAACGCCCGAAATACCGCTTCGGTGCAACTCTCGAGGTTCTCGACATGGTGCATCGCCTGGTGAAAGAAGACGATGTCGTAGAAGCCCAGCGGAAGCTCCAGGGCGTTGAAGTCTCCCCGGAGGTACTCGATCCCGTCGAGGCCTTCTTCGGCAGCTCGTGCCGAGGCGATGTCGAGAGCGCCCTGCGACAGGTCGATGCCGACGATGTGATCACAGATACCCTTACGCCGCACATCCCGCTCGAGAGCGCCGTCGCCGCAGCCGAGGCTCAGGCCTCGCGCGAAGGATCGCGCGCCGTAGACCCGGGAGAACCACTCCATGGGCCACTCATGGGGGGACCCGGTGACACACTCGTTGATGTACTCGCGACAGACACTCTCGCTCATCCAGGTTGTGATGCCACCGTGCGCGAAGGCGTCGGTCCAGAAACGCTCGGGCTGGGTCAGCGCAACGCCGGTAGCGGCATCGTTCCCTATGGGCCGGGCCCCGAAGAGGCGCCTCAAGGTATCTCGAATCATGGCTGCCGATCCCTCTCGTGTGATGGTACACGATGGACCGGCCAATCCCACTGCGGGGTCAGCACCCATCCGTCCAGCGGCACGACCCGGCGGTGACCCGCCGAGAAAACTGCTGGCACACCACTTGCCACGCCACTGCGGACCTCGAGCCGCTCCTCTGTGCCTCTGTGCCTCTGTGGTGAAGAATCCAGCATTTGGGTTGCGGGCAGACCGGCGCCAGGGATGACGGACCGGCCGTGGGGCCACCATCCAGCGATCTTCCAAACACTTCCACCACCGGTCGGGGCTAGCCCTCCTGCAGCGCCTGCTGCCGGCGATGGCGCCGGTGCTCGACGAAAGGAATGAGGCAGACCAGACGCTGCTGCGGCTGCTCTGCCTCTTGGACGCCGAGCTGACGGACGCCGGCGTCGTCCCGTCGGAGTTTGTCCTCGTGGTCGCCTTTCGGCGTTGAGGGCTACTCCTGCACGGTCTCTTCCTCGGTCTCTTCCTCGGTCTCCTCGCCGGTCTCCTCGTCCATGGCCATCTCGTCGTCGGCCACGGCCTCGGTGTCGTCCGCCGCCTCGTCGGACTCGAAGTCCATGGCGGCGATCGGCTCGGTCTCCGGCTCGGGGGCCACCTCGGTCTGCTTGGCGCCGCATCCGGCAATCACGAACAGGCTGGCGATCAGAACTGCGAGCACAACTTTCATGTTCCTCTCCCTCCCCTAGAAGTCGGCACATGCTACCGCAAACAGCGTCGCCCGTCCAGCAGCGGCGAGGATCTCGGAGTCTCAGGAGAGCCTTCGACGTAGATCTCGTTGTAGTGGAGGGCGATCGGTCGGAGGGCCTGCTCGACCACCTGCCAGTGGTCGTCGAGGAAGACCTCGAGGCGGCCGCCGACGGCGACGCTGCCCTCCCGTCGGGCGCGCAGCAGCAGCCGGAGCCACCGCCGGCCACCGCCGATGGCCTGTCTGGCAAGCCCCTTAAGGGTGGCGGTGTCCGACTCCCGGAGCACCCGCTCGAGGGCCGCCGCCGCGCGGTCGACGTCGGAGGTGGCGTCGGCGTGGCCGGCCCGGATCAGGTGGTCGAGCAGGTAGGCGCGATGCCAGTAGACGCTCAGGGAGGTCGCCGCGTCGGCCACCGCCAGCACGTAGGCGAGCTTGCGCCAGAGCTTCCTGAGCACGTACATGGCTGCGCCCGCCGGCATCGAGAGGCACCCCGCACGGGCGGACCAGGGTGCATGGCTGCGCCCGAGACGGATACGGGCGTCGGCGGTCAGGGTTCGGCGCCGGGCCCGGCCGATCGCCGCCGGCATGCGACGCCGGAACCAGCGCTCGAAGACGAGGTCGACCAGTGGCACAGGAATCAGCGGAGTCAGGCCGGCGAAGGTCGCGTCGGCGTAGACCCGCCACTCGAAGGGCACTCTCGGCACCCCGTACCGCGGCTCGCCGGCAGCAATCACGACGGCCAGTGTAGCGGCTCGACGCTGCGCTACACTGACCCGCCCGGACCGACAGGGCCGGAAGAGCAGGAGAGAGCATGTTCCGATCCGAGCGCGACACCGCGATCGCCGTCGTCGCCGAGGCCTGCGAGCTCGGCCGCACCGTCCAGGGCGCGATCGCCGCCACGGACGACCGCGTCATGAAGGACGACCGCTCGCCGGTCACGGTCGCCGACCTGGCGATCCAGGCCGTGGTCAGCCGGCGCCTCGCCGAACGCTTCCCACAGGACGCGCTCCTCGCCGAGGAGAGCGCCGAGATGCTCGACCGCTCGCCCGAGGTCGCGGAAAGGGTGCTCAACCTGGTCCGGAGGGTGCTGCCCGACAGCACTTCGCAGTCCGTCCGCCTCGCTCTCGACCGCGGCGACCACGAAGGCGGCGCCGACGGCCGCTACTGGGTACTCGACCCGATCGACGGCACCAAGGGCTTTCTTCGTGGCGGACAGTACGCGGTCGCCCTGGCCCTGGTGGCCGGCGGCGAGGTCGTCGTCGGCGCTCTCGGTTGTCCCAACCTCCCCGGCCCGCCCGGCGCCGACATCATCGGCTGTATGTTCGCCGCGGTCCGCGGCCACGGCGCGACCTGGCGCCCCGCGGCTGCCGGCGCCGACGCGTCGATCCGGGTCGACGACCTCGTCGACCCCGCCCACGCCCGCTTCTGCGAGTCCTTCGAGGCCGAGCACGCGGCCCACTCGGAGCAGGCCGAGATCGCGCGCCGGCTCGGCATCAGCACGACCTCGGTGAGGATGGATTCGCAATGCAAGTACGGCGTCGTCGCCCGGGGCGAGGCCTCGATCTACCTCCGCCTGCCCAGGAAGAAGGACTACCGGGAGAAGGTCTGGGACCACGCCGCCGGCACGATCGTCGTCGAGGAGGCCGGCGGCCGGGTGACCGACCTCCTCGGCCGACCCCTGGACTTCTCCCGCGGTCGGTTGCTCGGCAACCACCGCGGCATCGTCGCCTCGAACGGCCGCCTGCATGACCGCGTGCTCGAAGCGTGCCGCGAGGTTCTGGGGGTGTAGGGGAGGGCTCAGGGCTCAGGGGTCGGGGGTCAGGGGTGAGGGCGCCTGTCCTCCGGTCCTGCTCTGTCACGTCCCGGCGCCGAAACCAACAGCCCCGAACCGACAGCCAGCCAGCATTTGTGTCTTTATGTCTTTGTGTCTTCGTGTGAAGGACTCCCGTCAGGAATGCGGGACGCCTGAGCCGGGAGTGGTACAGGCCGGGCCCCCTGTCCCCTGACCCCTGTCCCCTGACCCCTGTCCCCTGAGCGGGCGGGGCCGAGCCCTCAGCCCCGAGCCCTCAGCCCCGAGCCCTCAACCAGCGGCGGCAGGACCTCGCCGGAGGACTCGAACTTCACGGCGCGCTGGCCGGTGGCGCAGGCCATGCACGCCGGGGCGCCCTTGAGGACCTTCTCCTGGAACACTTCGATCGGCAGGTAGAACAGGGCGTCGACGCCGAGCTCTGTGCGCACCTCGTCGAGGTCGCTGTTGAAACGAGCGCCGATCAGCTCCTTCTGGGTCGGGGTGTTGATCCCCTGGAAGCAGGAGTCGATCACCATCGGCCACAGCGCCCCGAACCAGATCCGGCGGGCCCCGGCGGCGCGGAAGGCGCGCACGATCCGCGTCGCGTTGGTTCCCCGGACGATGCTGTCGTCGACGATGAAGATGCTCTTGCCTTCGACCGCCTTGGCATCGACCCTGAAGTCGAGCATCGCCGCCTCGTCACGGGCCTCCTGGGTCTCCTCCATGAAGATTCGCCCGCCGTAGCGGTACTTCGAGATCGGCGTCGCATACTGTGCGGCGGCACTGTCCAGCTCCTTCTCGAGCTTGAGGGCGAAGGCCTCGGCGGCGGGGATCGGCGAGTGCGGGATCGGTACCACCAAATTGATGTCGGCGACGATCTCGGGTGCGGTCTCGATCAGGTGCAGGGCCAGGGTCCGGCCGGCTCGCCAGCGGTAGCTCCGGATCGAGTCGCCCATCATGGTCGACTCGACGTCGGCGAAGTAGATCAGCTCGAAGGCGCAGGGACGCGGGTCGCGAGCGAGCAGTACGCGGCGGTCGAGCTCGAGGTCGCGCCCGACGAAGAAGGCGACCCCCGCCGGCACCTCCTCCTCGACGTCGAAGCCGTTCTGCTCCAGCGCCAGGGACTCCGAGGCAACCATCACTGCCCGTCGGTGGCTGCGCTCCCGTCGACCACGTACCATCGGCCGGAAGCCATGCGGGTCGCGGAAGCCGTAGAGCCCCGTCGGCGACGCCACCACCGTCGAGTAGGCGCCGGTCACCCGGCGCTGGACCTCCTCGATGGCCCGGAACATGACCTCGGGCTCGGGGTCCGCCGGCGCCAGACGACGGTGGTGCTCGAACCACAGCGAGAGCACGCGGAGCAGCGCCTCGGCGTCGCAGTCGGCGGCCAGGGCCTGCCCCCGCCGGCCGAGCTCCGCCTCGATCTGCGGCACGTTGGTGACATGGCCGTTGTGCGCCAGGCCGAGCCCGGTGAAGGGGTCGAAGAAGGGCTGGGCGTTGGCGGCGCCGCCGAGCCCGGAGGTCTTGTAGCGCGTGTGGGCGATCCCGACGTCGCCACGGATGTCGGCGAGGGGCTTGAAGATGTCGTCTGCGAGGCCCTCACCCTTTTCGAGCGAGGAGCGACGATGAAGCGGGTCGAAGACGAACAGACCGGCGTAGGCCGGTCCCCGGTGCTGCAGGAAGTGCGCGCCATTGGCGAGGTCGCCGATCACCGCCCGACCGTTGTCCGCGATCACCCCGACGATGCCGCACATGCCGCCCCCCCCCAGTGGCGCATGATAGCCGATGACGGCCGCCCCCCGGCGTCGGGGTTCGGGGGA
>CAZKKP010000128.1:0-9341 GCA_964553295.1 uncultured Thermoanaerobaculia bacterium
GCGCGCCAGGAAGGGCACGGCAAGCCGCGCGAACGCCGCCTGCCCGTCGGGCGTGAAGACCTCGACCACGAGGTCGGTGGTCGCCGGGTTGACGATCGAGCCGGTGACGCCAACGTTGGCGATGGTCAGTGCCTGGTCGGCAATGGTCGTGCTGGTCGAGCCGATCGGCGTGAGGTTCGCCAGCAGGAAGGTCGCGCCGTTGCCGATCGAGTGCAGGTTGACCGAGATCGGCTGCGTGCCCCCGGCGCCGACCGCATTCTCCACGCCGAAGTCGACGCTGGTGACGTTGTACTGCAGCGCGATGCCGTGATCGGTGGCGAGCAGGAAACGACGCCAGTAGCTGTTGTCGGCGTGCAGACCGCCCGCGTTGCAGGAGACCGAGGCCAATGCCGTGATCGTCGCCGCGTCGTTGTTCTGGGTGATGTTGGGCAGCCGCACGGCGTGCGTGCCGCCGGACGCCGGCTTCGGATCGGGGTTGACGGTAAGCTCGGCCGCGGACGCGAGACCGCAGACGCCGATGAACAGGGCCAAGACGAGCAGCTTCTTCATGGGTCCTCCTCCTGACTTCCTCTCGCTCGATTCTCGAGGTGCCCCAGGACACCCCTGTGAACTAGCTTTCGTATACCGTGACGCAGTCTCCACTGGTTGCGCCGCGATGTCAACAGCAGGCTCGCCGGAACCTCTCGCGCCGCACCCCACAGATGGGATGGCCGAGCGGCGGGCGGCCCGAAGCGTCAGTGCCGAGATCGGCGGACCAGTGCGAACAGCACCGTCCACAGCACCACCGACGCGACGGCGCCCGTCACCATCACCTGCAGCCCCCTCGACCAGCGCACCAGGCGCGCGGTCGCATCCCCTGCCCGCGCCCGCGCCATGAAGGCGTCCAGGTCCTCGACGTAGCGGTCGAAGGCGGGGATCGTGCGGCTGCTCTGGGCCGGGATGTGGTAGTTGAGCCCGGACATCTCGAAGCGGACGACCTGCCCTCCGGGAACCGATCGGTGCTCGGCGGCCATGACCCGTCGCACCAGGGCCGGGTCGTAGGTCCGCTGAGTGACCTCGAAGGGCGGGCGTGCGACGGTGCAGCGCGCCGTCCCTCCCACGACGGTCCAGATATGGGAGGGCTGCTGCACCCTCTCCGCGATCAGCGTCGCGGCCGAGCAGAGCAACGCTGCCGCGAGCAGGGCGAACAGCCGGGCCCGCGGCCGGAACGGTTTCGGCGCCGAGATCATCACTGCGTCGTGCTGCATACTCCGACTCGGCCCCCATTCCCGGGACCCGCGAAGTGTACCGACCTCCGCTGTCCGGGGGCCACCAGAGGGGAGGTCTTCGAGCGGCCGACCCGGGTCACCCCGCGGCCTCGGGGTCCCCCTCGCCGACCTCGTCGCCGCCGGCCGGGGCCTGCATCCCGTCCGTCACCGAGATCCTGGGTCCGAGGGTGACGCGGAAACGACCGACCTGGAGGGCCTGGGGCGCCACCTCCCACAGCTTCATCCACTGCTCGTGGGAGAGGATGTCCCTGAGGGCGCGCAAGTTGGCGACCCGGCGGTGGTGGGTGTCGGAGAGGATCCCGGTCAGTGCCTCGCTGCGCCGCTCGACCAGGTCAGGATCGTATGGGTCCTGGTTCAAGGCGCGCAGGAACGACAGCCCGGCGTGCCGTTCCCGCCGGCGTTCGGCGGTCCGCAGCTCCGGGTCGCCGACCATCAGCTCGTCGATCGTCTCGACCTGGTTGTCGGACAGGTCGAGCGCGGCGACCACCTCGGGGTCCTTCCACCACGGCCTGCCCCTCGAACCACGATCGACTGTCCCGAACTCCGGCTCGTCGTCCGCGAGGTCTCCGAGCTCGTGGACATCGGCGTCCGGAGGGGGCGTCGGGTCTCCCGCAGAGCAGCCCCCGAGGACCAGTCCGAGGACCACGATCGTCACCGGCAGCAGCCGCATTCCGCTGTCCATCCGCGCCTCCCGACGCGGAGGATAGCCCACTTCAAGTCGGGCCGTCACCGTCACTGGCCGGCGCCGGGCCGCTCGCCTGGCCGAGCCCACGGGAGCGGCCCGGAGGGTCCTGGGTATAATCTCGGCGGGTCAGGGACTTCTCCCGGCCCTGGACAGGAGGCGAGATGCGTGTTCTCAAGATCGCCGGAGTTGCGCTGATCGTGGTCGGCGCCGCCGGCCTGTGGCTGTCGGCCCGCGGCCACCGCGCCCCGGCGCTGCCGGCCTCGATCGGCGTCTTCCCCGGCGCCTCGGTGGTCATGGTCACCCTCGACACGACCCGCGCCGATCGGCTCGGCTGCTACGGCTCGACGGCCGGGCTGACACCTGTCCTGGACCGCCTCGCCGAGAGCGCGATCCTGTTCGAGAACGCCCAGTCGGTCGCGCCGGTCACCCTGCCGGCCCACGCCTCGATGATGACCGGGCTGTCGCCGATCAGCCACGGCGTGCGCAACAACGGCATGTTCGTGCTGTCCGAGGACTTCGAGACCCTGGCGGAGGTCTTCAAGGCCAAGGGCTATGCCACCGGCGCCTTCGTCTCGGCCCAGGTCCTGATCCGCCGCTACGGCCTCGACCAGGGCTTCGACCACTACGACGACGACCTCAGCCAGAGCCGGAAGGTCGGGCAGAGTGTGGTTCCCTCGCGAAGGGGGAACATCACCCTGGAAGCCGCCAGGGCCTGGCTGGCGACCGTCCCTCGCGAGCAACCGGTGTTCTTGTGGCTCCACCTGTACGACCCCCATGCCCCCTATGACCCGCCGCCGGCCTTCCGCGCCCGCTTCCCTCGCGATCCCTACGGCGGCGAGATCGCCTTCGCCGACTCGGTGGTCGGCGACCTCGTGACAACCCTCGAGGAGTCCGGCCGGCTGTCGGAAACCGTGCTCACGGTGCTCGGCGACCACGGTGAGGCGCTGGGCGAGCACGGCGAGCAGACCCACGGCTTCCTCCTCCACCAGGCGACCATCCACGTGCCGTGGATCCTGCAGACGCCCGGCGGCCGACCGCCGTTGCGGGTCGCCGAGCCGGTGAGCATCACCGACCTCGCGCCGTTGGTCACGGCGCTGGTCGGAGCCAGACCACCCAACGAGGACCGCATGGACGGCAGAATCCCTTTCGGCGAGAAGCCGGCCGGGGAGACGGCGCGCGCGATCTACTTCGAAGCCATGCTGCCGTTGTTCCAGTACGGCTGGTCCGAGCTGCGAGGTCTCCGCCTCGGCGACTGGGAGCTGCAGGCCGGGACCCGGAACGAGCTCTTCAACCTGAGGGCAGACCCCCGACAGCTGACCGACCTCGCCGACGCCGAGCCGCTCGAGGCCGAGGTCTTGAGCGCCCGCCTCGGCGAGCTGGTGGCCACGGACGCCACTCTCAACCCGGATGCGGCCCTCGACCTGGCGCCGGCTGAGCGGGAGGCGCTCGCCGCCCTCGGCTACATCGCGAGCACCGCGCCGGTACGCCGGAGCCCGCCGGACCCGAGGGACCTGGTGGCCGGGCATGTGCAGGTCGAGCGCAGCCAGGTCCTCATGGCAGCCGGATTGCTCACAGAGGCTCTCGCCGCGCTCGACACGATGCTCGACCGGGACCCGCAGAACATCGCCGCCCTCTCACTCAAAGGTCAGGTCTTCGTCAAGATGGGCGACGGCGACCGGGCGGAGCAGGCGTGGCGCCAGTGCCTCGAGATCGACCCTGCAAACAGCGATGTCGTCGCCAATCTGTGCCAGCTCGAGATGTCGATGGGGCGCTTCGCCGAGGCCGTGGAGCTGGCGCGCGTCGGCCGTACGACACGGTCGCCTTTCGGAATGTTCGACGCCCTGGAGGCCAGGGCCCTGACCGCCCTCGGTCGCCGGGACGAGGCCTCCAAGGTGCTCGAGGTCGCCCTCGCCACAAACCCCGAAGACCCAGACCTGCTGAGCGTCCGGGCGAGCTGGCTGGTCGAGGAGGGGAGGCTCGCCGAGGCCGAGGTCGTCCTGAGGCGAACGGTGGCCCTGTCGCCGTTCCACCAGCGCTCGCGACGCCAGCTCGGAGCGCTCCTCAACTCCGCCGACCGGCACCAGGAGGCAGCTGCCGTCTTCATGGACCTGCTACGCATCCAGGCGAACGACGCCGAAACCCACTACGACCTCGGCTCGATGCTGCTCGACACGGACCTCACGGCCGCGCTGCCCCATCTCGAGGAGGCGTGCCGGATCGCGCCAGCCCGAGCCAACTTCCTGACCACCCTCGGCGTCGGCTACATCAGGGCTGGCAGGATGGCGGAGGCAGAGGCGACCCTCAGGCGGGCGGTCGGCCTCAAGCCCGACGACCCGAGCGCCCGAAACAACCTCGGAATTGTGATGATCCAGGGAAGGCGATTCCAGGATGCGGTGCGCGAGCTGAACGAGCTGCTGGCGCACAACCCCGGGTTCGTGGCGGCGCACAACAACCTGGCGATCGCGCTGGCCGAGACCGGCGACCTCACGGGCGCCGAGAAACAGGTGCGGCAGGCCCTCGAACTCTCACCGGACTACCTCGACGCCCACCTGACCCTGGCCGCCGTCCTCGACCGGGGAGGGCGGCTCGACGAGGAGTACGACGTGCTCATGCGCGCCCACGAGCTGGCGCCCGACCGCGCCGATGTCCGCGGCCGCCTGGCCGTCGCGGCGGCCAGGGTGGGGCGTTGCGACCGCACCCTGGAGCTGGTCGTGGAGCGAGTGGAACGACCCGGCGAGATGACCCCGGACCTCAACCTCGAGGTGGCCAGATGTCTCGAGGACCACGGTCGTTTCGCCCTCGCCCTACGTCACTATGAGGAGGCAGCTCGACAGAGCCCACCCGGAGCCTTTCGGGAAGCCGCGCAGTCCGGCATCAACCGCGTCGGGTTGCTCCTCGGGAGCGCGCGGCAGTGACCTGGACAGCGCACCCGAATGGGGGCCAAGCCTCCGCCCGACAGCGACCGCGCGTGTCTCACCCCATCGCACCCAGCGAGCCCCCGGTGTTGACACGGTAGCCCTCCATCGCTAGAGTCAGGTGGGAATGAGAGATAAGATCCACGATCCGTGGCCTGTGGTCGATTTCGGATCGCAATTCGGGACTGAGAGTCCACGTCATGTATAAGGAGGAAGGGTGATGAAGAAGGCTCTGGTAGTCGTAGCGATCGCCGTGCTCACGTGCTCGGTGGCGACGGCAAAGGTCAACCCCTCGATCCACGACGGCAGCATCAAGGCGCCGGATTCCACGGCCACCCGGGTCAACGGCACCCTCGGCAGCCTCACCATCACTGCGGCGCAGACCGGCCCGCTGCAGGTGCAGGTCAACGCCAGCGTCACCACCGCGGGCGGCGATGGCGTGCCGTCGGTTGTCACCTTCGGCGGCAACTCCTACACCCTGAACGACCAGGTTTGGCTCTACGCCCAGATCTACGACTCACCATGGGCGGGGGGCTGCACGTGGTGGACGACGAACCCGGGCCCGAACTGGTGCGCGGCTGAAGACGAGTACTTCGTCAACTCGCCAACCGCCCTGGGCAGCTTCGCCGTCTCCTTCACCGCCACCGTTCCCCAGGCGGACAACTACCAGACGTTCGTGTTGGCGGTCGCTGGACTGACCTGGATCACTCCCAACTACAACTGGTTCAGGGTCTCTCAGAGCACCGCCAGCAGCGCCGTCCAGACCATCTACATCGACAACGTCCAGCCCACGCCCGGCCCGACCGCAACTCCTGACCCGACCGCCGGCGGCACGCCGATCCCGACCATGAACCGGTGGGGCGTGGTCGCCATGATCGTCATGCTGGTCGGCGTGGCGGTCCTCCTGATCAGTCGTCGTCACTGATCGCTCTCGAATAATGCCACAAGACGCGGCGCCTCCGGGCGCCGCGTTTCGCGTCTCACGGGCCGCCTGAAGCGGCCCGTGCCCGATCTTGCCTGGCGCCGGCGCTCGGTGTACCGTCTCCCCAGGCGTGCGAGCTGCCCTGCAGCCGCGGATTGACCTGGTCTCCGCCCACCGCCGCCGATTCCCGAGCCAAGGAGGCCTGTCCCATGAGTCGTACCGAGCAGCTGATCGCCATCGAGGAGCGCTTCGGCGCGCACAACTACCACCCGCTCGACGTGGTCATCGCCCGAGCCTCAGGGGCCTGGGTGTGGGACGTCGACGGCAACCGCTACATGGACTGCCTGGCCGCCTACTCGGCGGTCAACCAGGGCCACTGCCACCCGCGCATCGTCAAGGCCATGGTCGAGCAGGCCTGCCGGGTTGCCCTGACCTCGCGCGCCTTCCGCAACGACCAGCTCGGCCCCTTCTGCCAGGAGATCTGCGAGCTCACCGGCTTCGCCCGGATGCTGCCGATGAACTCCGGCGCCGAGGCGGTCGAGACCGCGGTCAAGGCGGCCCGCAAGTGGGGCTACACCGTCAAGGGAATCCCCGAGAACCAGGCCGAGATCCTGGTCTTCGACGGTAACTTCCACGGCCGCACCACGACCATCGTCAGCTTCTCCTCGGACCCTGACTACCGCTTCGGCTTCGGCCCCTTCACCCCGGGCTTCAGGATCCTGCCCTATGGCGACCTCGAGGCGGTGAAGGCCGCGATGAACCCCAACGTCGCCGCAATCCTCATCGAGCCGATTCAGGGCGAGTCGGGCATCGTCAGCCCGCCGGCCGGCTTCCTCCGCCAGCTCCGAGAGCTGACGACCCAGCACCGCTGCCTGCTCATCTGCGACGAGATCCAGTCCGGCCTCGGCCGCACCGGCAAGCTCTTCTGCTTCGAGCACGAGGGCGTCAGGCCGGATGTGGTGATCATCGGCAAGGCGCTGTCGGGCGGCATGTACCCGGTTTCGGCGATCCTCGCCGACGACGAGGTGATGGGCGTGTTCAAGCCCGGCGAGCACGGCTCGACCTTCGGCGGCAACCCCCTCGGGGCGGCGGTCGCCCGGGAGGCCCTCAGAGTCCTGGTCGAGGAGAAGCTCATCGAGCGCTCGGCCGAGCTCGGCGACTACTTCCTCGAGAGGCTGCGCGCCATCCCCTCGCCGCACGTCGAGCTGGTGCGCGGCAAAGGGCTGTGGATCGGCCTCGTGCTGAAGAAGGAGACGGGCGGCGCCCGCCGCTTCTGCGAGGCCCTGCAGCGCGAGGGCCTACTGTGCAAGGAGACCCACCACACCGTGATCCGCATCGCGCCGCCCCTGGTGGTCACTCGCGAGGAGGTCGACTGGGCGGTGGAACGCATTGCGAAGGTGCTGACGACTCTGTGAACCTGGCATCTCTTGAATGAAGGGCCCCCGGCGCCTCGTCGCCGGGGGCCATTCATTCAGGCTGGCGAGGGGTCGCCCCGGTTGTCCGCGATGCGCGCCTGTGCAGGCCCGGAGCCCCTATACTCCACAGTGCATGAAACGCCAGGGGCCGCTGACGATGCGGCATCTCGCGGTGGCGATGGCGGTGGTGGTGCTGGTCAACGCCCAGCTCTCGTGGTGGATCGTCTACTCGCTGCGCGAGAACCGGATCCGGCTCGGGCTCGAGCGGGAGCGGCTCGAGATCCTGGCGGAGCTCGTCGTCGCCGAGCTTGAGCGACCGGGCCGCAAAGGAGGGTTCCCGGCGATCGCCGACGAGCTCGAGATCGTCGCCGGCGAGGCCCGGCCCGCGGTCGCTGGGCTGCCGCCCGAACTCGCCCTGCCGCCGCCCCACGACGGCCTGGTCGTGCGGCCGCGAATCGCAGTCTGGGAGGATCTGCTCGACGGCTACCGGCGGCGGATCGTCATGATGGTCTCCGAGGGCGGCTTCTTCGCCGTCATGCTCCTGGTGCTGGTCGGCTTTCTGTGGAAGACGGTGCGCCGCGAGGTCGAGCTCGAGCGCCAGCACCGCAACTTCTTGTCGGCGATCACCCACGAGCTCAAGTCGCCGTTGGCATCGATGCGGCTGTCGCTGGAGACGGTGCTCCGCGGCCGGGCCGACTCGACGGCCAGCGTCCGCTTCCTGTCCAACGCGCTGCAGGACACCGAACGGCTGCAGAGCCTGGTGCAGAAGGTGCTCGAGGTGACCCGCTACGGCCAGAGCGGCGGCGTCCTCACCCTGGCGCGATCGAGCCTGACCGCGGTCGTCGAGGACGTCCTCGACGCCTTTGGCCGCCGGGCCTCGGTCGCCGGCATCCGGGTCGAGCGCGATCTCCAGCCGGAAGTCTGGGTGAACCTCGACACCGAGGCCTTCGCCATCGTCCTGTCCAACCTGCTCGAGAACGGGGTCAAGTATGGTGGGGCGGTGCCCGCCCTCGGGGTCCGCCTGGCGGTCGAGGGTGACGAGGCGGTGCTCGACGTGAGCGACAATGGAAGAGGCATCGCCCCCGAGGAGGTCCCCTTCGTCTTCAACCGGTTTTTCCGCGGCGGCGACGAGATGACCCGCACCACCCAGGGCACCGGCCTCGGCCTGTACCTGGTGCGGCAGATCGTCGTCGCTCACCGCGGCACGGTCGCGGTACACCGCACCGGCCTCGGAGGCACGGTCTTCAGGGTGCGGCTGCCGGACGCGGAGGTGTGGGAGGAGAGCCCGTGAAGAAGCACATCCTCATCGTCGAGGACGAGACGCACCTCGCCGAGGCCCTGGCCCACAACCTCCAGTTCGAGGGCTACGCGACCACCCTGGCGTTCGACGGCGAGGAGGGGCTCAGGACCGCCCAGTCGATCCAGTTCGACCTCGTCATCCTCGACATCATGATGCCCAGGCTCGACGGCCTCGAGGTCTGCCGCCGCATCCGGGCCAGCGGCAGCCGGGTGCCGATTCTCTTCCTCACCGCCAGGTCGTCCGACGCCGACCGACTGCTCGGGCTCAAGGTCGGCGCCGACGACTACATCGCCAAGCCGTTCCTCCTCGAGGAGCTGATCCTGCGCATCCAGGGGATCTTCCGCCGCCTGGAGTGGTACCGCAGCCCGCCGGAGCACCAGGCCCTGTTCCGATTCGGCGACAACGAGGTCAACTTCCTGACCTACGAGGCGAGGGCCAAGGGCCGGCCGATCCAGCTCACCGAGAAGGAGTGCATGTTGATGAAGCTGCTGGTCGAGCGCCAGGGCCAGGTGGTGTCGCGGGAGGAGATCCTCGAGCGGGTGTGGGGCTACCGCTTCTCCACCTCGTCGCGCACCATCGACAACTTCATCGTCCGGCTCCGGCGATACTTCGAGGACGACGCCCGGCAGCCGCGGTGGATCCAGTCGATCCGTGGCGTCGGCTACCGCTTCAGCCCCGACGGGCCGTGACTCCCTCGAGCCGCCTGCCGCAGCCCCGCACCGAGGGGAGCGCCGAAGAATGAGCGTCGCCGTCGGCGAGGTGGAGAGCCTCCTGGCGCGGCATCTCCGTCGCATGCGTCTGCTGTTCGCGATCGGCCTCGCGGCTGCGCCGGCGGC
>CAZKKP010000129.1:0-9284 GCA_964553295.1 uncultured Thermoanaerobaculia bacterium
TGAAGTACGGCAGGAGCTCGTCCATCACCGCCTTCACCACTCCGGAGGCGTCCGACGCCGCCGAGTGGCAGTGCACCCAGCCCTGGGTGTGCACCGGGTTGGAGATCGAGTTGCCGGTGCCGCCGACGACGAAGCCTTCCTTGTAAATGTCGGCGATCAGCGCGTCGATCCTCTTCTCGTCGGTGAGCAGGAACTCGACGTTGTTGCGGCTCGTCCAGCGGACGTGACCGTCGCAGTACTTGTCGGCCAGGTCGGCGATCCAGCGGATGGTGGTGATCGCCATCAACCGTGGGGTGCCCATCCGCACCGTGAACAGCTTGTCGCCGGACTCGGCGACGTGGACCATGATGCCCGGCTTGAGGATCTCGTGGTGGTCCCACTTGCCGTAGTTCTTGGTGATGACCGGGGGCAGGAACTGCTTGTAGTTCGGCGGTCCGATGTCGGTTATGCGTTCGTCAGCCATCTGATCCTCCCTTCTCAGGCCTCGGCCTCGGCGCCTTCGAAGATCTCGTCGTCAAAGAAGATGTAGGGGTTTGACCGCGGCGCCATGACCATCTCGGGAACCGGGTCGAGGCCGATCTCCGTGAGGAAGTTCGACAGGCCGACGCGCTGGATGAACTCGCCCACGCGCTCACGGCTCTTGCCGTGCTCGCCCCAGAGCTCCCAGATCGCCTCGGTGAGCTCCTTGAGGTCGGCGTAGTCGGAGTCCGGGTCCATCTCGAGGAAGGGCACGAAGACCGAGCAGAGCAGGGCGCCGCCGACGATCGGGGCCTTGCCGCCGATCAGGATGGTCGCGCCGCGCTCCGTGCCGGGCTTCAGCGCCTTGGGCATCACGTTGATGCAGTGCATGCACTTGACGCAGTTGCCGTTGTCGATCTCGAGGTCCTTGCCGTCCCAGGCGATACAGCGGGTCGGGCAGCGGTCGCAGATCTCGTGCTCGACGTCGACGGTCTTGGCGTACTCCCGGACCTTCTTCTGGTCGACCCGGATGTCGTCCTTCCAGACGCCGATGACTGCACAGTCGGAGCGCGCGATGGAGGCGACGCAGTCGTTCGGGCAGCCGGCGAACTTGAACTTGTACTTGTAGGGGAAGAACGGCCGGTGGAGCTCGTCCTGAAAGCTCTGGGTGATGTTGTAGCAGGCGTCCAGGGTGTCGTAGCAGGCCCACTCGCAGCGTGCCGGGCCGACGCAGCAGCTCGGGGTGCGCATGTTCGAGCCCGATCCGCCGAGATCCCAACCGTTCTTGGTCAGCTCGGCGAAGATCGGCTCGATCGAGGCCGTGTTGCCGCCGAGGAAAATGACATCGCCGGTCGAGCCGTGGAAGTTGGTCAGTCCCGAGCCGTGCCGGTCCCAGATGTCGCACAGGGTGCGCAGGGCGTCCGAGGTGTAGAACCAGGCCGACGGCTGGTTGACCCGGAAGGTGTGGAACTCGGCGACGCCGGGGAACTCCTCGGACAGATCCGAGTAGCGGCCGATCACGCCCCCGCCGTACCCCATGACGCCCACCAGGCCGCCGTGCTTCCAGTGCGAGATGTGCTCCTCGTAGGAGCGCTCCAGCTGCTGAATCGCATCGCTCGTGATGGGCTTGTGGGCCTCCTTCTTCATTTCCTTGACAAAGCTCGGCCACGGCCCCTTTTCGAGCTCGTCAAGCAGCGGCGTTTTCGACTTCTTTTCCGTCATGGCCACTCCTTTCATCTCGTTGCCACAGAGCCCGTCGGCGTGAGCCGCAGTCCCCGCCCATCCTCCGGGCCCGATGTCGACCTTCCGGTGCGACACACACGACCGCAACTCGTGCTGCAACCACTGTGCCATGGGAGGAGCTCTGCCTTCGAAGTGAAAGTAGTTGCAAAGGATAGTGATGCGCTCGCCGGCCAGCGACCCGCCCGCAGCTGTGAAGGCCGGAGAAGTTACTCCTGCGTAACGAAACGACCCCCTGGCCGGTCAGCGTCGCGGTCAGGGGGTAGCAGGAATGCCGCCCGGGCGATCGCAGACCGGGCGCGCTTCGGGACGACGTCGACCCACCCGTGGCTACCCTGCCGTTACCTGCGGGTAACTGGGGCAGCCGCCCCACCGCGGCGCAGCGGCTCCCCGGGCTCTCAGCCTGCCCGGGTCCTGCCGTGAGCCGCAGCGGACCGTTGGCTGCGGCCGTCCTCCTCCGGCGCGGCGATGCCGAGGTCCTTGATCTTGCGGAACAGCGTCGAGGGGTGGATCCCGAGCTCCCGGGCGGCCGCCGTCCGGTTGCCGCCATTGCGCCGCAGCGCGTTGGCGATGTGCAGGGCTTCCAGGGAGCGAAGGGTTGTGGCCGACCGCGGGCTGATACGCTGCGCCTCGCGCCGCCGCCGAAGCTCCGGCGGCAGGTGGTCGAGTTCGATCAGGCCGCCGCTGCAGAGCACGAAGGCGTGCTCGATGACGTTCTCCAGCTCCCGCGCGTTGCCCGGGAAGTCGTAGCTCATCAGGAGCGCCAGCACCTGGTCGGAGATGCCAAGCACAGCCTTGTCCTGCTGCCGGTTGAAGCGGTCGATGAAGTGGTCCACCAGCAACGGGATGTCCTCGCGGCGCTCCTTCAGCGAGGGCAGCTCGAGTCGGACGACGTTGATCCGGTAGTACAGGTCTTCGCGGAATCGCCCCTCGGCGACGAGCTGAGCGAGGTCGCGGTGGGTCGCGACCACGACCCGCACGTCGACCGTGACCGGGTCGACCGAGCCGAGGGGCTCGTACACCCGCTCCTGAAGCACCCTGAGCAGCCGGACCTGCATCGCCGGCGAGACGTCGCCGATCTCGTCGAGAAAGATGGTGCCGCCGTCAGCGGCAGCAAATCGCCCCGGCCGGTCGACCCGGGCGTCGGTGAAGGCCCCGGCCTTGCAGCCGAACAGCTCGGACTCGAGCAGGGTGTCCGGCAGCGCGCCGCAGTTGATCGCCACGAATCGGCCTCCGCGGCGCGGCGACAGCTCGTGGATCGCCCGGGCGAAGAGCTCCTTGCCAGTGCCGCTGGCGCCTTCGACGACCACGGTGGAGTCGCTCGCGGCGACTGACGGCAGGAGCCCGAACAGCTCGCGCATCGGCCGGCTGCGACCGATGATGTCGCCGAGGGAGAATCGGTCCTCGAGCTGCTTACGCAGCTGCTCGAGCTCGCTCAGGTCGCGGAAGGTCTCGACCCCGCCGACGATCCGCCCGCGCTCGTCACGGAGCACCGCCGACGAGATCCGGATCGGGACCTTGCGACCGCGGCGGTCGATGATCAGGATCGCTTTGTTGAACACCGACTGGCCGGTCTCCATCGTGAAACGGAGGGCGCACTCGGAGTCGCAGATGTTGGCGCGGAACACATCGCAGCAGCGCATGCCGATGGCCTCGGCCTTGCTCACTCCGGTGATCGCCTCGGCAGCGCGGTTGAAGGAGGTGATTCGCCACTGGTGGTCGACGGTGAACACCCCCTCGTTGACGCTGTCGAGAATGATGTCGGCAATGCCGAGCTGCTGGCAAGATTCGAGAGCGACGGACACGGCGGCACGACCTCCACCCAGAGTGATACAGCCTCGCGCCGTCCCTGTCAAAGGCGAGGCCGCACTGCCGGGCCTCACCGAGACACGTCCCTCCAGTCGGCTGTGGTAAGGTCGCCCGGGGAACCACTGTCACGGTGAGACCTGAGCTGCCGATCAGACCCTCTCAGCCCGAGGAGACTCCCACGACCCGCAAAACGGGCGCCGCGGATGTGGCGCCTCAGCGGGCCCCGACGGACGACGAGGCGGCGCGCCGGGCGGCCCGGCGACGGGCCATCGAGATCGTCGGGTGGACGGCCTGGGTGGTGGCAATCTCGGCCGGAGTCACGGCCGGCGCTCACCACCTGGCGCCGAGCGTGCTCGGGATCGGAATGCTCCTGGTGCTCGGCTCGACGGTCGCCGCCCTGCTCTGGAAGCGCCTGCAGTCGCCGCGGCGGCAGCGGATCGCCAGCCTCCGCCGCGAGCTCGACCAGACCCGGCGCAGCTACCGCCAGCTGTTCAGCAGCGTCCCCTGTTTCATCTGCGTGCTCGACCGCGACTTCCGGGTGGTCGAGGCGAACGACCTCTATCGGGCGGCCTTCGGTGCGACCGAGCTCGCGCTCTGCTACGAGGTCTGCAAGCACCGCACCAGCAAGTGCCCGAACTGTCTCGTCGAGAAGACCTTCGAGGACGGTCGCGTGCGCTCGTCCGAGGAGACCCTGACCACCGGCGACGGCCGGCGGGTCGAGGTGGTGGTCTACACCCAGCCGGTGTACGACGACCACGGCCGGATCGCCAGCGTGATGGAGGTCTTCACCGACATCACCGAGGTCAAGCGCCTGCAGCGGCAGCTCGCCCTGACCGGCCGAGCGGTGGCGAGCATGGCCCACCGGGTGAAGAACATCCTGATGGGTCTGGAAGGCGGGATCTTCGTCGTCAACAACGGAATGGAGACCGACGACCGCACCTCGATCGACGAGGGCTGGGAGATGGTCCAGCGCAACGTCGGCCTCGTCTCCAGAATCGTCCGAGACCTGCTGTACTGCTCGAAGGACCGCGAGCCTGAGCTGGAGGAGGGCGTCGACCCGCGGGCCGTCGTGCGCGAGGTCCACCGGCTGTTCGCCGACCGGGTTGCCGGCGAGCGGATCACCTTCCAGCTCGAGCTCGACGACCGCGACATGTCCGGCACTTTCGACCCGGAAGGGTTGCACAGCCTGCTGTGCAACCTGGTGGCCAACGCCATCGACGCCTGTCGTTTCGACCCGTCGGCCGACAAGACCGGTCACACCATCGCCCTGCGCGCGCTCTCGAACGGCGCCGACGCGGTCGTGCTCGAGGTCGAGGACAACGGCGCGGGCATTCCCGAGGACCTCAACGGCAAGGTCTTCGAGGACTTCTTCTCGTCCAAGGGCACCGAGGGAACCGGCATCGGTCTCCTCGTCGTACAGAAGGTCGCCGAGGAGCACGGCGGCAGAGTCACGTTCGCCTCGACCCCGGGCGTCGGCACGACCTTCACCGTGACCCTGCCCCGGGCGCCCGGCGGCCGCCCTCTGCGCGGCTGATCCGAAAGACTCGAGTCGGCGGAGCCGGAGGCCAGGGCCCGATTCAGCCCGGTCGGCGGAACCTCACTCTCCGAGAACGCCCGCCACCGTAGCGAGGAACTGATCCCGGTCGATGGGCTTCTCGACCAGGGCATCGGGCCTCGGCAGGTCGCCGAGGTCGCCGAAGAAGTCGTCGAGTCGGGTCAGGCCCGTGAGAACCACGATCGGGATCTGGCGGGTCTTGGGCGAGGTTCTCAGGCCGCGGTAGGCCTTGACCCCGGACTTCTTCGGCATCAGGACGTCGAGGGTGATCAGGTCCGGCTGACCGGCCTCCGCCATCCACAGCCCCTCGTCGCCGTTGGTCGCCACCTCGGCGTCGTACCCGGCCTTGCGGAACACCGCTTCGAGGTAAACCCGCATGTCCTTCTCGTCGTCGATGATCAGGATCTTCTTGGCCATGGCGCCCCTCACTTGAGAATCGGCTGGTCGTTGATCGAACTCTCGCCGAGCGCGGCCCGCGCCTCGGGGGTCGCGATCCGCCGCAGCACCGCGCGGACCGGTTCCCGGAGCCGCGGGTTGTCCGACGAACGGATGATACAGTCGACGAGATCGGGCTCGCGAAGCTCCGCCAGCTCGTCGCTGGCGCATCGGACCAGCTCGGGGTTGGCGCTCGCCAGTGCCGAGCACAGGTACTCGACCGCCAGGCCGCCGGTCTCGCCGCCCTTGCGGGCGATGGTACCGAGGGCGCGCAGAGCCTTTTCGCTGCGCTTGAACCTGCCGATCGCCCGCACTCCGCGCAGACCGCCGCCATAGGCCTCCACGAAGGCCTCGACGGCGCTCGCGCTCTTCCGCTCGGGCGCCTCCTCGATGTCGCCCGAGGCGTCGGCGAGGAAGGACTCGTCGGCAAAGTACTCGACCGCCATGCGGCGGACCGCCGAGCTGTAGGCCTCGTTCTGGGCGATCGACTCGATGATCCGGCGGTCGGTGATCCGGGAGAAGCACATGCCGATGAGCTCGAGGTTCTCCGGGCTCTTCAGGAGGTCGGCGATGACCCCCTGGGAGAAGATCCTCTCGACCGCCACCAGGCGCGCGTCGAGGGACTCGGCCCGGCGGGCGATGGTCTCCAGGTTGCGGTCGTCGTTGACCCTGGCGACCGCGGTCAGACGGACGCGCGGCGACTCGTCGGTGCACGCCACCTCGACGAGCTCACCGACGTCGGTCATCTTCTCGACCGTGGCCATCCGGATCTTCGGGTCCGGGTGGGTGTGGCTCTTCTTCTGCAAAATGGTCATTGGTCGCCCCCTTTTCGATCTACGGCCGGCACTCCTTTGGCCGGCGCAACCCTTGTCCCGCCGCTCCCCGAGCCGGCGGCCCACCGTTTCCGATCCCGCGGTGTCGAACCGTGCGCCATGCTCACCTCCTCACGACCCCTCGTCGATCCCGAGCGCGCTCTCGACCGCGGCCACCAGCTCGCTCGGGTCGATCGGCTTGTCGAACACGGCGAACGGCTCCTTCAGGGCGAGGTGCCGGCCCGCCAGGCCGCTGACGACGATGATCGGAATCGCACCGAGCTCCTTGTCCCGCGCCAGCCGGCGGTAGAAGTCGGTTCCCGTCTGCTGGGGCATCATCAGGTCGAGCAGGATCAGGTCCGGCCGCTCCCGGCTCGCAACCTCGAGGGCCTCTCGTCCGTCACCTGCGGTGACCGTTTCGAAGCCGGCCTTGGCGAGCACCGCCGTCAGGAACCGACGAATGTCGGCTTCGTCGTCGACGACGAGAATCTTGTGACTCATTGCGACCTCCGACCCCGACCTCGTTCCATGGCGGCATGATCGGCGCCCTCCCGCTCGGTGAGAAAGCGCCAGAACGGGATGTATCCCACGAGCAGCAACCCGGCGATGATGTAGCCCATCGCCTTGGTGTGCGTCAGGAAGTCGAACAGGGTGTGCATGACGGCCTCCTCGGTCGTTAGTGGCTGCCCTTCCACTCGGGGTGCTCGTACATGATCGGCGTGCGGTCGGCGATCCACTTGAAGACCACCACCGCGAAGGTGATGAACGCCACGGTCACCCAGATCTCCCAGATGGTCGGCACGTAGCGCTGGTCCGCCGGGATGTTCCAGTTGAAGGCGATGAAGGTGACGTTGAACCGGTTGAGCATGATGCCGACCACGGTCAGCACCGCGGCGATCCGGGCCAGCACGAGCGAGCCCTCGCGGTAGGCGACCGCGAACAGCACGCAGGGAAGCAGCACGAAGCCCCCGAGCTCGAGCAGGAACCAGAGCCCCCAACCGGTCCCGAGCAGCGCCCACTCGTCCTCGAGGGCGAGTCCGACCAGCTTGACGGCGAGGTACACCGCCAGGGTCACCGCCGCACCCTTGGCGAGGCCGAGGTTGATGCTGCGGAAGTGCTCGGCCGTGATCTGGACCTGGTGGTGGAAGACGCGGTGCGAGATCGCCCCTTCCACGATGACCATTGCCAGGCCTGCCGCCACGGCGGAGACGAAGAAGTGCACCGGAATGTGCGCCGAGTACCACAGTGGGTGGAGCTTGGTCGGCGCCGTCAGGTACATCGCCCCCAGGGTCGACTGGTGCATCGTCGAGAGGATGAGACCGAGCACGGTGAGGGCGATGGTCATGCTTCCGACCAGCCGGCGCACCCGCTTGAGCCCCAGTCGCTCGAGGGCGGCCGGGGTCGACTCGATGAACAGCACCGTCAGGTACAGGCCGACGCACAGCGCCACCTCGAACAGCGGCGACGTCGGCCCGGCCTGCTTGATGAACGGGTAGGGCAGACGCCACGGCCGACCGAGGTCGGCGAGCAGCCCGAGCACCACCAGGAAGTAGCCGAGAAAGCCGGTCAGCAGGGCCGGCCGGACGACCGGGCGGTACTCCTTCATGCCGAACAGGTAGACCGCCGACGACGTGACGAAGCCGCCGGCGGCCAACGCGACCCCGCTCATCACGTCGAAACCGATCCACAGGCCCCAGGGATTGGTGTGGCTCAGGTTGGTCGTCGAAGACAGGCCGTAGATGAAGCGGATCGCCAGGATCACAGCGCCGCCGGCCAGGATGACGCCCGAGATCAGGGTGAAGGCGAGCGACCCGGCGCGGCCGCCGGCATCGGGAGTCGAGGTGGCCTCGGCGTGGCTCATGATGACGCCTCCTTCGTCGCCTCGGCGACGGCCTTCTGCACCGCCAGTTGCACCGCCTTCTCCTTGTCCTTGGCCGCCTTCTCGGCCGCCTTGGCGAGCTTGTCCTGGGTCGCGACCTCGGCCTCGGCGACAGCCGCTGCCACCGCCGCCCGGCGCTCCTCCTCCGCGACCGCCTCACGGCGCTTGCTGAAGGCGTACATGCCGAGCAGCAGCCCGGGGTAGATGGTTATGTACAGCGGGACCACCCCGAGGTAGGAGGTGGCAATCGAAGGCAACGGCTCGTGGGTCAGGCCCTCGTGCAGGTCGAGGTCGCCGAACGACCGCCCGGCGAGGATCAGCCAGCTGGTACCTCCGAACTCGTGCTCGCCGAAGACGTGGTCGAGGTAGCGCTCCGGCTCCTTGCGGATCCGCTCGCGGGCTACTGCGAGGAGGTCCTCACGCGCCCCGAAGGTGATCGCCCCGGTCGGACAGACGTCGGCGCAGCCGGGCGCCTGGCCCTCCTTGATCCTCGGGTAGCACATGGTGCAGCGCATCACCCTGGGGGTCAGGGGGTCGTCGTACTCGTAGGCCAGGGCGTGGTAGGGGCAGGCCATGATGCAGTAGCGGCAGCCCATGCAGACCTCGGGGTCGTACAGCACCGGACCCTCGGGGGTCTTCTCGAAGGCCTTGACCGGACACACCGTGGCGCAGCAGGGCTCGTTGCAGTGCATGCACTGGTGCTTGCGGTACACCGATCCTTGGTTCTCGTCGCCGTAGTCGTTGACCACGGTCAGCAGGGTGTCGGTGGTCCGGCGCAGGTGTCGAACGGTCGGACGCTCGCCGATCTCCCCTTCCGGGCGGGGGAGACCGTTGACCTCGGAGCAGGCGAACTCGCAGGACCGGCAGCCGACGCACAGCGTGGTGTCGTGCAGCAGCCCGAGCCGTCCGGGATGCCCGGCGAAGTGGTGGTGGGTGCCCGCGCCGGCGCTCGGACCGACCAGGGCCGCGGCCCCCCCGACCACGCCGGTGACGAAGGTTCGGCGTGACACGCTCATGACTCGACCTCCCTCGCGGCATGACAGTCGGTACAGCCGACCGCCGCGATGCCCATCTGCTCGTGGCACTCGAGGCACTG
>CAZKKP010000130.1:0-2395 GCA_964553295.1 uncultured Thermoanaerobaculia bacterium
GGTGGCGGGCCCCGCCGCCGCCTCCGGGTAGAGCCGCAGCCGCCAGCCTTCCAGAGCCAGCGCCACCTCCTGGGCCTCGGCAGTGGGTTGCAGCTCGAGCTCGCTCTGAGCTGGCCAGCGGGGCGGCTCGAGCCACAGCCGGCCGCCTGAGGCGCGCAGCGTCCAGCGACGGCCGAGGGAGACCGCTCGCGGCGCTCCACGCTCGAGCAGGTCTGAGAATGCCGCCAGCTGCGCCCGGCTGACCCGGCCGATGCCGGCGCGCTCGGCCTGAGCGTGCAGCCAACGGGACCGAAGCGACGGCGGCAGGCTGGCGAGTTCGACCACGGCGACGCCGCCGTCGGGATGCCAGGGGTCGACCCAGAGCGCGAGCCGGGCCAGCTCCGCGGCCGCGGCCGCCTCGTCGTGTGCGAGCACTCCGGCGAGGTGGGCGAGGTGGTCGCGGACCCGGGGCGAGGCGAGCTCGAGGGCCGGCAGCAGCTGGTGACGGACCCGGGCCCGCAGGTGGTCGGGGTTGGCGTTGCTCGAGTCCTCGCGCCAGCTCAGGCCGCGCTCGAGGAGCCAGCTCCGGATCTCCTGGCGGCCGAAGGGGAGCAGCGGCCGGACGACGCCGTCCGGCGTGAGGACCCGGATGCCAGCCATGGCCCGCGGCCCGGCGCCGCGCAGGAGCTGGACGAGCACCCCCTCGGCCACGTCGTCGCGTTGGTGCCCGGTGGCGACGAGGTCGAGCCCGCGCTCACGACGGATCGCCTCGAGGGCGCGGTAGCGGAACCGTCGCCATGCGGCCTCGAGCCCGTCGGGACGTTCGGCGACTACGTCCAGCCTGGCGAGGTGGAAGGGCAGCCCGAGGCGAGTGCACAGCAGGCGGCAGAACTCGGCGTCGTCGTCGGCTTCGCAGCCGCGCACCCCGTGGTGGACGTGGGCGACCTCGAGGCGGGCGCAGCGGGCGGCGTCGTGGAGCAGGTGGAGGAGGGCGACCGAGTCGCCGCCCCCGGACAGGGCGATGAGAACCCCCGACCGGCCGAGCCGCGGCAGGTCGTGCTCGAGATGTCGGGAGAAGCCGGCGAGGGACATCGAAGGTGGTGGCGGTGGGTGGACTTGAACCACCGACACAGGGCTTATGAGACCCCTGCTCTACCCCTGAGCTACACCGCCGGGGCCGCCAAATCTACCGCGCAGGGGGGACCGAAGTCAACAGCGGTATACTCGTGGCGATGGTCGTCAGCGAGACACCCCCGCGAGGCTCCTGTCCTTCGTGCGACCGGCCGGCGACCGACGACGAGTTGCGGCCGTGCCTCATCTGTCGTAGGCTCTTCTGTCAGCGTTGCGCCGTGCCGGGCTTCGGCCGGCAGTTCTGCTCCTCCCGTTGCCGGGACGTCTTCTTCTACGGCGACGGCGAGGAGAGCGAAAAGGACTTTTGACGGTATGGGTCGTCGCCGAGACGAGCTGATGGAACGCGCCGGGAGCCTGCCGGTGCTCCGCACCGGTTCCGAGCACATCGTGCTCGCGGTCAAGGCCCAGGGCTCGCGCGTCTATGACGTCGACAACAGCGGTTTCGTCGACTATCTCGGCGGTGGCGGCTCGGCGATCGTCGGTTACGGCAACCAGTTCGTGCTCGACGAGGTCAAGAAGGTGCTCATTGCCGGGGTGCCCGAGGGCTTCCACGGGCCCCTCGAGGTCGAGCTCGCCGAGGCCCTGACGCAGCTGCTGCCCTGGGTCGGGAGCTGGTGGTTGTGCCGTCACCCGGACGAGGCGATGCGGCGAGCGCTGCGCTGGGCGCAGCGGCAGACCGGCCGGCAGCAGATCCTGATGCTCGACGGAGGCGCACCGCTCCGGGTCGGCGCCCGCATGAACGGCGCCGACTCCGACCTCCAGGTCCGGGAGGTGCGGGGCTGGGACCTCGACCGGATCCGTGCCGCCCTCGTCGCCGGCGCCAAGCAGGTGGCGGTGATGGTGATCGATCCGGTGATGTCGCGCGTGGGCCTCGTACCGGCTCCCGAGGGCGGCCTCGCCGCCATCCGCGAGATGTGCGACGAGACCGGCGTCCTGCTCCTGCTCGACGAGAGGATCTCGGGGTTCCGGGTGGCGCGGGGTGGGGGCGCCGCCTGGGCCGGCGTGACCCCGGACCTGGCGGTGTACGGCGGCGCCCTCGGCGGCGGCTTCCCGATCGGTGCGGTCGCCTTCCGCAGCGGCCTGGCGGGGGCGGACGACCTCGGCGACGAGGCGTTGCCGGTTCCCCACCCGGTGTCCCTGGTCGCCGCCGACGCCGTGCTCTCAATCCTCAAGAACGACACCATCTACGAGCGGCTCGAAGAGCGCGGCGCCCAGCTCGCCGACGGCGTCCTGGCCCTCGCCGAGCGCTTCTCGCGGAAGATGGTGGTCAACCGGGTCGGCTCGG
>CAZKKP010000130.1:2405-9220 GCA_964553295.1 uncultured Thermoanaerobaculia bacterium
GGTCGTCGACCGGGCGAGCGCCGAGGCGACCGACGGTGCATCCTACCTCCGCCTGGTCACGGCCCTGCTGGCCGAGGGCATTCTGCTGCCCCAGGCGCCGCTGCGCACCGCCTTCGTGTCGAGCGCCCACGGCGCCAAGGACGTCGACGAGACCCTCCAGGCCTTCGAGCGAGTGCTGCTCAAGATGCACCAGGAGGACCTCCCGTAGTGCCCCTCTCGAGCGCTGCGACCGTATGCGGCCCGCTGCCTGCCGGCGCTCGGCCTCCTCGCCGCACAGCGAGAGAGGGTCTCGGTCGCGAGACATCGGTTGGCCGGCGCCCCGGCGCCGTCGGTGAGTGACCGTCTATGCGCCAGGGGGCACGGAGGCGACGGTGCGGATCCCTGAGCTGACCGGTGCTGAGGCCCCCGAGCGGACCGTGCTCGTCGGGCTGGCGGTGGGTGGCGTGTCGCGGGCGACCGTGGAGGAGCACCTCGACGAGCTCGCGCGGCTGGTCGATACCGCCGGCGGGGCAGTCGTCGCGACGGCGGTCCAGGAGCGACAGGTCGCCGACGTCGCGACCCTGGTGGGCAGCGGGTTCCTCGACCGGGTCGCCGAGACCTGTCGGGAGCTCGAGGCGCGCTCGGTGGTGTTCGACGAGGACCTCACCGGCTCGCAGGTGCGAGGCATCGAGCGACGCCTTCCCGAGGACGTCAAGGTGCTCGACCGGGCGGCGGTCATCCTCGACATCTTCGCCCAGCGAGCCCGGACCCACGAGGCCCAGACCCAGGTCGAGCTGGCTCAGCTCAACTATCTGCTGCCGCGCCTGACCCGGCGCTGGGGGCACCTTTCGCGACAGGCCGGCGGCATCGGCACCCGAGGCGTCGGCGAGACTCAGCTCGAGATCGACCGACGGCTGGTGTCGAAGCGGATCGCCCAGCTCAAGCGCAAGCTCCGCCTCATCGAGCGGGACCGCAGGCAGCGCCGGGAGCGGCGGCGGCAGCTGGCGGCGATCGCCCTTGCCGGCTACACCAATGCCGGCAAGTCCTCGCTGTTCACCCGCCTGGCCTCGGCCGAGGTGCTCGTCGAGGACCGGCTCTTTGCCACCCTCGACCCACGTGCCCGGCGCGTCGCCCTCGGGGACGGGGTCACCGCGGTGCTCACCGACACCGTCGGCTTCATCCGCAAGCTGCCCCACCACCTCGTGGCGCCCTTCCGGTCGACCCTCGAGGAGACCGCCGAGGCTGACCTGGTGCTGCACGTGGTCGACATCTCGCACCCCCGCTGGGAGGACCACCTGGCAATCGGCAACGAGGTGTTGGACGAGCTCGGGGTCGAGCGCGACCGGGTGCTGGTAGTGTTGAACAAGATCGACCTCGTCGCACCGGGGCAGACCGTCGGCCCGGTCGATGACGGGCCCGAGCTGCGGGTCTCGGCGCACACCGGGGAAGGGCTCGAAGCCTTGCGAGGGGAGCTCCGCGGCCGGCTGCTGGCGGCGCCGGGCGTCACCTTCCTGAGGGTGCCGCTGGCCAAGCCCGAGGCCGTGCAGCGGGCGGTGGCGCTGCCCCACCAGCTCGCCCAGCGTTTCGTCGGCGAGAGCCTCGAGGTCGCGACCCGGGTCGACTCGCGCCGTCTCATCGAGGCCGGGCTGGCCGGCTTCCGGGTCTCGAGCTGGACCGTCGAGACCGCCTTCGGAGGACCGTGATGCCGATTTACGAGTTCCTGTGTGGACCCTGCAACACGATCTTCAGCTTCCACTCGTTCCGGGTGAACCCCGAGAAGCGGCCGGCGTGCCCGCGCTGTGGCGCCGGCGACATGCGGCGGGTGCCCTCCCGATTCGGCGTCGCGGCGACCCGAAAGAGCGCCGGCGACGCCGGTCCGGGGCCGTCCGGCGCCGCCGGCGACGACGCCCTCGACGACCCGCGCATGGAGCGCGAGCTGATGCGCCTCGCCGGCGAGCTCGAGTCGATGGACGAGAACGACCCCCGGCAGATGGCGGCCGCGGTCCGCAAGATGACCGAGATCGCCGGCGAGCCGGTCACCCCGGCGATGGAGGAGATGATCCGGCGGCTGGAGGCGGGCGAGGACCCCGAGCGGATCGAGGAGGACCTGGGCGACGCCCTCGAGGACGAGATGGGCGGCGCCGGCGAGGGTGGCGGCCTCGGCGCCGGTCCGATGCGCGACGACGGTCTGTACCCGCTCTGAAGCGCGGCGGCCCGCCGAGGAGACCGAGCGTCAGGCGGCCATCGACACCGCGGCGGCAGCTGCCAGGGGTCGGCGCAGGGTGATCAGGTCGACCTCGGGGGGCGCGCCGAAGCGCAGCGGCACGGCGCCGACGCCGATACCGCGGGACACGTACAGGAAGCCCTCGTCTCGGCGGTACGGGCCGGCGATGTAGCGGGTGTGCAGCCGGGCGATGTTCAGGTTGCGCGTCGTCAGGGCGATCTGACCGCCGTGGGTGTGGCCCGACAGGGTCAGGTGGGCGCCGCCGGCGAGCGCCTCGTGCCAGCCGCGGGGCTGGTGGCAGAGGCAGATCCGGAAGGCGTCCGCGAGGCCGCCGAGCACCGAGAAGTCGGCGCCCCAGGGGTGCCGGGCCGAGATCTCGTCGAGCCCGACCAACGCCAGGCGGGCGCCGCTCCGGCTGAGTACCGCGGTCTCGTTGACCAGAGGCGAGATGCCGGCGCTGACCAGCGCGTCGACCGCCAGCTCCGGCTCGACGAGGTGATCGTGGTTGCCGAGGATGCCGAACACGCCGAGAGGGGCGGCGATCCCCCGGAAGCCGCGCGCGAACAGTGCGGCGTCGCCCGGCCGGCGGTCGACCTGATCGCCGGTGAACACGATCAGGTCGGCCTGGAGCGAGGCGACGAGGTCGCGGATCGCGCGCATCCGCGGCGCGGTCATGTAGGGGCCAGCGTGGACGTCCGACACCTGGGCGATCACCAGGCCGTCGAAGGCCGTCGGCAGCTCGGGCAGCGAGAAGCCGACCCGGCGCACCCGGGGCAGGCCGCCACGCCGGGACAGGCTGCGCCCGTTGGGCGCCATCGACCCGGCGAAGGTGAGGTTCGAGCGCTCGAGGAACCGGCGACGTGGCTGCACGCTGAGTTGACTCCAAGGATAGCGCCGCCGAAGGGCGGCGAATGGGCTCGCGAGAGTATACCAGAGGTTGCCGACCACCTATTCCCGGCCACCGTGTCGGAACCTGCGGTCGGTCGGCGGGCGCGAGGGGAGGATCGCCGACGGCCGTCGATGCCGCTACAATCACCCGCCAGCAGAGCCCTTCGAGAGGAGAACGTCACCGCCCCCCAGCCCTCGCCCGCCTACCGCTGGCTGGTGCTGATCGTCATCAGCCTGGCGATGTTCGGCAACTACTACGTCTACGACTCGGTCGCCCCGATCGCGGACATGCTCAAGGAGTCGCTGGGCTTCTCCGACGAGAACATCGGCCAGCTGTACTCGGTGTACTCGGTGGGGGCGTTCATCGTGCTGCTGATCGGCGGCATCGTGATCGACCGCTTCGGCACCGCGAGGTCGACGGTCCTGTTCGGTGCGATCTGCACCGTGGCGGCGGTGATGATGGCACTGACCGACGAGCTCTGGGTCATGCTGGCGGCGCGGTTCCTGCTCGGCATCGGCTCGGAGCCGCTCATCGTGGCGATCACCACGGCTCTCGCCAAGTGGTTCAAGGGGAGAGAGCTGAGCTTCGCCTTCGGGATCAACCTGACGATCGCCCGGCTCGGGTCGGTGAGCGCCGACTGGTCGCCCACCTGGGCGGGCTTCGCCTATGAGAGCTGGCGCGGCCCGCTGGTCGTGGCCGCGGTGCTCGGCGCCCTGTGCGTCGTCAGCGCCCTCGGGTATGCCGCCCTCGAGTCCCTCGCCAGCCGGCGCCACGGTCTCGGCAGAGCAGGGGATGTCGACCGGCTGGTGATCTCGGATCTGTTCCGCTTCAGTTGGTCCTTCTGGCTCGTCGTGGGGCTCTGCGTTACCTTCTACTCGGCGATCTTCCCCTTCAGGAGCTTCGCCATCAAGTTCTTCATCGAAAGCTGGCAGATGACCCGTGAGGCCGCCGGCCAGGCGAACAGCGTGCTCCCCCTGGCGGCGATGTTCGTCACGCCGCTCTTCGGGTTGCTCGTCGACAAGGTCGGCAAGCGTGCCCTGTTCATGGTCTTCGGCTCCTTCCTGCTGATGCCGGTCTTCCTCCTGATGGCCTATCAGCTGACCCCGCTGTGGCTGCCACTCGCCATGATGGGCGTGGCCTTCTCGTTGATTCCTGCGGTGATGTGGCCGTCGGTGGCCTACATCGTCGAGGAGCGACGTCTCGGGACCGCCTATGCGGTGATGACGCTCGTTCAGCAGATCGGCGTGGCCTTCATGAACTGGTTGATCGGTCGTACGAACGACGTCTCCGGTGCGAGCGCCGCCAACCCCGAGGGCTACCTGGCGGGGATGTGGATCTTCTCCTGCCTGGGCATTTTCGCCTTTCTGTTCGCCGTGCTCCTCCGTCGCGCCGAATCCGGTCCCGACGCCCACGGCCTGGAGACCATCACCGCCGCCAGCTCGAGGGAGTCGACCACCGCCGGGTAACCGGCCGCTACTTCCTGAACAGCGCGTCGAAGGCGGCGCGGGGATCTGACGGGGCGCCGGCGGTCTTCGAGCGCAGCTCGCGCACCGACTTCGGCTCGAACAGCGGGCAGGCGTTCGCCTTCATCTTGCTCTCGACCCGGGCCTCGGTCGGCTTGCGGCACTCGAAGCGGGCGCCCGGGTCGAAGAAGGTGCAGTTGGTGCAGCTGTGCAGCGCCGAACCGCAGGCCCGGCAGGTGGCGTCGGAGGCGACCGCGGTCTCCGCCGCGGTCGCGCCGCAGCGGGCGCACTTGAAAACCGCCTCGCCGGGCAGCCCGACGCCCCGTCCCCGGGGCGCTCCCTCGAGCCGCCCCGGGCCTTCCGGCGCCCGCGGGCGCTGGTCCTGACGATCCCGTTGCCGGTCGTCGTCCTGATACCCGCGCTGTCGGTACTTGCGATCGCTCATGGCCTTCCTCCCGCACCCTCAGTGTATCCCCCAGCCCCGGTCTCGAGCCCGCCTGTCCCCCGACCCCCGTCCCCTGTCCCCTGCCCTACGGCAGCGTCGTGCTCCGGATCCACGCCGGCGAGTGGCTCCTGCCCTCGCGGGTCAGCTGGTGGGGCACGCCGTCGGCGTCGGTGATGAAGACCTGCGGCCGGCCGGTGCGGTCCGAGGAGAAGGCGAGCATCGAGCCGTCCGGCGAGAAGCACGGCGACTCGTTGTTCCCCGGTCCGGCGATCACCCGACGCTCGGTGGTCACGACGTCGATGGTGGCGAGTTGGAAGGTGCCGCTGTCCCGGGTCGTGCACACCACCCGGGTGCCGTCCTGGGCCCACTCCGCCTCGTCGTGGAACTCGGCGCCGAAGCTGAGACGGCGGACGTCGCTGCCGTCGGCGTCCATCAGGTAGAGCTGCGGGCTGCCCGAGCGGGCCGAGGTGAAGGCGATCTGCCGACCATTGGGGGCCCAGGCGGGCTGGGTGTCGATCGCCTGTGCGCTGGTCAGGCGCAGGGGTGTGCCGCCCTCGACGGGCATGACGTAGATGTCGACGTTGCCGTCGACCGACGAGGCGAAGGCCACCCGGGTGCCGTCGGGGGAGATGCTGGGGGAGGAGTTGACGCCCCCCTGGTCCCAGAGCAGCCGGAGGTAGCCCTCCTGGGGGGTGAGCAGGAAGATCCCGGGGCCGCCGCGGAGGAAGGAGGTGAAGACCAGGTGGCGCCCGTCCGGGGACCAGCTCGGACCGACGGCGATCGAGCCGTGCTTGGTGAGCTGTGTGGGGTTGGCGCCGTTCCAGTCCATTACCCAGAGCTCGGAGGCCCCGCTGCGGTCCGAGATGAAGGCGAGTCGCGACAGGAACGGCCCCGGCCGGCCGGTGAAGACCTGGACGAGGTCGTTGGCCAGGGTGTGGGCGACCACCTCGACCGCCGAGGCGCCGGCGCGGTAGCGCTTGGCGAAGGCAAGCTCGCCCGACACCAGGTCGACCAGCCGGGCCTCGACCACAACCTGGCCCCCTGCCTGGACCACGCTGCCGCCGAGCAGGAACTGGGCGCCGACAGCGCGCCACCGCTGGTGCAGCACATCGGGGCGGGGATCGTCCTCGACCAGGGCGTGCAGCCGGCGGTCGACCAGGGCGATCGGGGCCGCCGCCCGGAGGTTGGCGTCGAGGGTCTGCTGGAAGGTCGAGGAGAGATCGGCCGCGGTACCGGGCAGCACCATGAGCGGCGGCGCTGCCACCGCGACCCGCCGCAGCCCGGGCTGGGTGATCTCGAGGTAGATCTCGTCCTGGGAAGCGGCGATAGCGGCCGCGGAGAGGGCGAGGAGAAGTCCGGCAACTGCTCGGGGGGGAGACGGCATCATGGTTTACTCCGAGAAGGTCAGGTGGATGGTCAGGCTCGGCTTGCGGTAGGCGGGCGGCAGCGGCGGCAACGGGTTGGCAGCGTACAGCGCTCGCAACACCGCCCGGTCGAAGGCCGACTGACCCGAGCTCTGCTCGAGCTGGATGCCCTCGATCCGGCCGCTCGACAGGACCTGGAAGCGGACCCGGGCCCGGGTGCCGGGGGTGGAGGGTGGCTTGTACCAGCGCGACTCGATGAGGGCGAGCATGCGCTCGATGTAGTAGGTGAACTGGAAGTCCGACGGCAGCCCGGGGGCGGCGTCGCCGCCGCTGCTGCCGCCCAGGGACAGCCCGCGGCCCGAAGCCGGGGCGCCGCCAGCGTCCGACGCCGGCGCAGGCGCCGGGGTCGCCTGCGATCCAGGCGCCGGCATGGCGTCCTCCGAGGGCCGGT
>CAZKKP010000131.1:0-9215 GCA_964553295.1 uncultured Thermoanaerobaculia bacterium
CGCGAGGGGGCCTACGCCCTCTCCCAATACGAGACGGTGAACCTCGGCAACGGCACAGTGATTCTCGGCGTGCCGCCCCACACACCGCACAGCGAAAGCGGAGGTCCTCGGGATGGAGGGCGGGCGCCCTGTTCGGGTCGGTTCCCAACCGGGGGGACACCAGTATGAAGCCGACGTCCACGTCCACAACAGCAGGAGGTTCGCAGGCCGGGGCATCGACGAACACTTGCCTCCCACGGGCCGATGTCAGCTTCACTCATCGTAAAGGGCCGTCCGGGAAGGGGAAGGAGAATCTGGTGAGCAGCTCGCAGTTCAGAATCCGAAACGCGATGCGAACCCTGGTTGTGGCAGCTGCTGTTCTTGCCCTGTGCGGTTACCTGTCGGCAAGCGAGCCCTTTGACCCCGAACCAGTCTTCGGGCTGCGCGCTGAGGAGGCCCATGGGTACAGCAAGAGCGGGATGAACCTATCTCAATATGAGAGTGTCAACCTTGCCAACGGTAACCTGGTTCTGACCATTCCGCTGGGGTCTGTCGCCACCGACGGCGGTCTGGGGTACGCCGTCAACGCCCACTACAACTCGAAGGTCAGGGGCAACTCAGGCGAACCCACTGGCACCAACTACTACCGGGGTGTCGAGAGCTTCGGACTCGGCTGGGATGTGAGACCACCACGGCTGAGTGCCAAGATCGGGTGCAAGTACTTCGTGGACGACGACCAATACCCGGACTGTGATTCTCCAGACGATGACGTTGTCGAGTACAGGTTCCTCTCATATGTCACGGCGTCAGGGGCGGAGCACAGGCTCATCAGCGTGCCGCCACCCCAGTGGTCGCAGGCGGTGCCCGACGACGGTGACGACTACGACGAGGACTGCAGCGGCACGCCCTCGGACCCACTCCCTCACGACTTCGACGAATGCACATGCTCAGTTCACCCGGGCAAGAAGCAGGTCTGCTTCACCTGGAACGAGCCGTTGCTGAGGGTTACGGTGGAGGCGTCCGACGACAGTGGGCAAGGGTCAACGGTCACCGCAACCGTCGAGGACGACTCCGGCGGGCTCCGCAGGTTCGATCACCTGGTCGACACCCGCGCAAGGGCAGGCTACAGCAACGGGAGAATAGTGAACTTTCGAGAAGACGTCGACGGCCTCTACCTCACCTCCCTCGAGCGCGGCCCGTGGACAGGCGGTGTGGCAAGCAACGTCATCAGCTTCGAGTACTGCACCGACGAGGTGGACAACAGCACCGGACAACCCGGGCGAGACGGGCTGTGCGATGGCGGTGAAGACCACCTGGACCCCTGGCTCGTGACGAGAGTCACCGCCAACGGCGAACTCCCCCGGTCCCTGGCGTTCACGTACTCACAGCATTCTTTCGGGACGCGGCAGGCAACGATGCTCGACTCCGTCACTGTCCCGGCCTTTGGCGGCGGCACCACCGAGGTCAGGCTAGTCTATGACGACGAGCCCGTGAATCCCTACCCGGACTCGGGCTGGCCCGACTGGGACGCTCCGTTCCTGACGTCCATTACTGCCGGCTCACTGCCGTCGAGCGCTCTGACATGGGCATTCAGCACATGGAACGGGGACGCGGACCAGCAAGCAGTCCTGGTCACCCAGCTCGCCCTCCCCACCGGTGCAAACATCCACTACCGCTATCAGTCGTCTCCGAGCTGGCGGAGGTGCTCCCTTTCCGAGCTGGAAGAGCCGAGCGACCCAACGGGATGGTTCGGGACGAACGAGCTGTACACGAGAACCGTGCGGTCACTCGACGCGACTGGAGACGAGCGCGTCGAGACCACGGCGTTCGGCCGCAACCTCAACTGCCTGTTCGGACCCCACGAAGACCAGATGCCCTATCCGGAGAGCCCTTTCTTCGACGCGATACCGCACACTCTGGGAGGGGCGTTGTACTACTGGGTCTGGGTTGAGACCTACGCTGGCGACGACGACCCCGTCTCGACGCAGACGAACTCCACCGCGGCGCTCCACCGTTTTCACCCTAAGACTCTTGCCGAGTTCTCGGTCGATCACTTCTCCACCATACCCTCATCTGAACGGGCGTTTCTCCGCAGCACCGTCTACTCCAACCAGTCCACCGGCTCCTACGATCCCGTCGGCGAGTCGTTCCTGCTCGGCTGGGATGGGGTCGAGGTGCTGCGCCACCAGCAGATCCACCGCACTACGCAGTTCGGGGATGATGAGACTCTGGGCTACGATGACATTCCCTGTTGCCCATACCCCTGGGAGTTCTTCTACAACACCGTCGACTGGTCATTGACGATGACCAATGAAGGTGAACCGGCCGGCAGCTCCGACGTGCGCAGGTGCCGGGCCCTGACCGGGGACCTTGCCGGGACCGTGGACTGCCAGGAGGTCTACACGTCGTTCGAGGTCAACGACTTCTTCCAGACTCTGGGCGAGCACGCTCAGGTCAACAATCCGTCCGATGGCCTCGCCGTCAGCCGATACGCCAGTCACTACTACGATCCCCCCTATGTCGCAACGGATCCCGCTGTGTGGGATCTCGGCAAACGCACAGTGAGCATGACGTCGGAAGGCCCCTATAGCGGCTTCGTGGAGCGTCTCCAGTATCAGTGGGGGCTCGTCGCGGACGGCAGCCAGACGAGGAGCTCGCCTCCGGCGTACCGGCGCTGCGACGCCCCCAAGCTCTACCGCCACTTCGTCCGCGGCAAGGGAAACGTGGAGGTCCGTGACGGCACCCTCACGGTCACCTACCCCAGAAGAGCTCACAACCCGATCCTCAGAACCGTCCCCTGGGAAAACCTACCCATGCAACTCGCCGGCCTCGGCGGCCTCCCACTCAGGCTCCGCTTCTCCTGACCCCAACCCCACCCCTCACCCCGGCCAAGTGACGGTGATAGCGCCACGAAGATCGGTGCTAAGCACCGATTTTCGCGGCCGCGTTGGGAAGGTGGCGACCGAAGCCTCGCGGTGGGGCGGCAGTAGCTTCTGTCTGCGCGGCTGCGCGGTGTGCAGTTGTGTGGGATTAGCCGAGATGACGCTTTCGTTCCTCTTCCAGCGGCTGCGCTGGCTGCGCCGCCTCAGCGACTTCAGCCAGAGCCTCACCACGTGGTAGCGGAAGTCAGACAGAGCCGGGGTGTTGCCCGGGACGGCGTAGTACTTCAGCAGTCTGTTCGAAAGGCCTGGACGACGGAGGCGCCCTGATCACAATTGTTTTTCGAGGCCCAATACCCGGCTCGCTGTTCCCCCTGTCAACGCTTGACCGCCGACCTCTCGATCGACGCCCCATGACTCGGGGCCGTAATGGCTGGTCAGGCCTTTCACGTAGGGGACTTCAACCCCCGACCTCTCGTCAGTTTGTGCCGACGTTCCCAGTCCCAACGAAATCGTGTTTATGCTCGAGTGACACGGTGGAACGGAAGACGGGGGCTTGGGCGAGTGGAAGGCTAATCGGGAACAGGCCGCGTTTCGAAGCTTGAAATAGCGTTTGGACTCATTTCGTTGGGCACCACCACTGTGCAGATGAGATCACTTCCTGAAGGTGAATCACGTTCCCGTTGGGTCTGGCACTCCATCGATGATGTTGTTGAACTCAGCCAGCCCGGTGTATGCTGGTTCCGAGGTGAACCGGTGTCGGCGTCGAAAGGAGAGAGTTCTATTCTCGTTTAGAGGGGCAATTATGAAATCGAATCCGAAGTCCGTCTTTTTCATGGTGTTCTCCATCGGCTTGATGCTCTCGATGTGGAGCGTGCCGCTTCAAGCGCAGACCTGGAGCGGCCAAGTAGTCGATGCGCGCACCGGACGACCCATCGAAGGCGCGAGTGTCAAAGCCGGAACTGCTGGACGGGTGGATGCTTTCAAAGGCTACCAGGTGATCACCGGCGAAGACGGGCGGTTCCGGGTCACGTGGCCGGAGGAAGACTGGCGGATGCGGGTAGCAGGTGCCAAGGATCCAATCAACCACTACCTTCGCGTTGATGCACCCCAAACCTGGAGAGAGGTTTCCGGAACCGGGCATTGGCAGGTCATCGTCATCCGCCGGACTCCAGGCCAGGTCGTCGTCCGTATGATGCCCAGACCGGTCTACGTCAAAGGCCGCGTGCTCTCGGCCGAGAACAACCAACCTATGGAAAAGGTATGGGTCAACTTGGGTACTCGAAAGCCGGGCGATGCAAACGCGAGATTCGGCATCCGGGCAGGTGTGAACACGGACGAAAATGGCGAATTTTCATTGAAACCGATCCCCGGATTCCCAACGGATGGTGCCGGATGGCCATCGGCCTGGCATGATATCGAAAGAGGACTTCCGCAAAGGAAGGGCGTTGACCCCGATTTCGGCAAGTTGCTCCAGGATTACGGACCTATGTGGGATTTTGCCGTTGCGGTTGGAGGCACCTGGTATCCAATTTCACCGGACCGCATCGTGACGTCGGTTGACGAGCAAATCCACACCTACGTGGTGATCCGTCACCCGGCGAAGGACAAGCCGCCCCATGCGAACCCCATCACGGTGGAGCAGCGCGGGTTCCCGGGAGCGACTGCACCGCCCTCAGAAGCCTCTGCACCGCCCTTAGAAGCGACTTCACCGCCCTCAGAACGGATGCCTTCCGGCGCCGTCGACCTGACCGGCGAGTGGGATGTCAACGCCAACAACCATCGCGGGCGGATGACCATCAACCGGCAGGGTTCGCGTTTCACCGGAACCATTTTTGGCGATCAACTGATCGAGGGCACGATCACGGGAAATACCGTCACTTTCACGAGAGCGATCTCACAAGTACAGCACTACACCGGAACGCTGACCGTAGCCGCCGATGGAACAGCGACCATGACGGGCACGTTCACCCAAAACGGCCGCGGATCATATAAATGGACTGCGACGAGGACAACGCCGTTCCCTCCGACGGCGCCGGAACCTCCTCCTGCCACGACTCCCACACCGACGCCGACCGGCTTCACCGTGGAGGCGGGCAAGCGCAGTCTCCCACAGGGCGGCAGCGTGACCGTGCCCGTCAGCCTCAATGACGTGGACGCGTTGGCCAACATGAACGTCAATGTCCACTACGACCCTGCAGTCGTGCGACCGGCTCAGAACGCCGCCCGAGGCAACCTCATTTCTCAGGCGCTCTTCGAAGCCAACATCCGTGACCGGGGCGTGGTTCGACTGGGTTTCGCTCAACGGGACGACATCCGGGGAACGGGCACCCTGGCACAGATTCCGTTTGAGGCAGTAGGGCGGCCGGGCTCTCGAACAGCATTGCGGCTGGAGCTGACCATGGCCGCCACATCGGCCGGGAGCCGGGTGACGCCGGCACAGCTCATTCACGGGGAGATCGTGATCGTCGGGGCCAGCAGCCGAGTTCCCGGAGACACGACCGGTACCGGCACCGTCACCGCTCTGGATGCCATGAATGCCCTCAAGATGTCCGTCGGCAACCTGCCCGTGGATATGATTGCCGACACGGATCAGGATGGCCGGGTGACTGCGCGCGACGCAACTTCGATCTTGCAGGCAGTCGTTGGCCGGTGAATAAGAGGCGATGATGAGGAAGCGATCTCGTATTTCCGTTCCGCGGTTGCTTGCCGCGGCGTCGCTCTGTTTCCTGTTCGCCTTGCAAAGCACCGCTTCTACGCTCTTCCTACTTCCTTCTCCCGAGGCCCGGGTACGGGCCGGGGCGGTGGCGACTCTGCCTGTGTTCATTGAGGGCGCCAGAGACCTGGGCGCCCTGCAGTTCGACCTGGTTTTCGACGGGGAGATCATGGAGATCGTTGACGTCAGGGCCGGCGCCTCCATGCCGCCAGTGCTGCTGGATTTCCACGTGGTCCAACCCGGGCTCCTGCGCGTGGCTCTGGCGGGAAGCGAGGGTGTTGACGAAGACACTCGACTGGACATCCAAGTGCGCGGCGTTGCAGCCGGCAACACCGCTCTGACGTTGCAGAACGCCCAGGCATGGGAGCTGAGCACCGGCCACGACCTTCTCACCCAGACCCGGCCCGGACAGCTTACGGTCACCGGCGGACTGCCGATTGGCGGCCTGCTGATCGGGGCGATCGCCGCTCTGGTGCTGCTCGCAGGCCTCGGGCTGCTGCTGGTGCTGCGCAAGCGAAAGCCCAGGACCCTCCAGGCCCCTCCCGAGAGTGGCGGAGGTGCACCGTATTCCTCTCCCGTTCCACCGATGCCGCCTGCAGGACCACCGCCGCTCCTATCCGTGAAGGCCCAACCGGCCTCCAAGCCCAGAACTTGGTACCTGGTGCGAGCTGGAGAGCGGTACGGCCCGTACGACGAACAGCGGTTTGCCGCCCTGGGCCGCGAGGGAAGCGTCCTGCCGAGCGATCTGGTCTGGACTGAAACCATGACCGAGTGGGTCCGGGCAGATTCGATCAAGGGACTGCTGAGTGGTTCTGCAACGGACGGATGATCAGAACCCTACTTGGCCTCGGAAGTGTCTCATCGCGCTCATGCTACTTCCAGACCTGGGCTGACGGTGGGGCTACGCAAGAGCATGGTGTTCTGGACAGGGTGATGGCCTGAAGCGCGGTGCCGCACCGTCATGAGCCCCCCGATGAGCGGCCAACGACTTGCTGCAGAATCAGGGTGGCGTCGCGGGCGGTGACCTGCCCGTCCTGGTCCACGTCGGCGACCAGGTCGACTGAGAGGTTACCGACTGAGATCTTGAGGGCATTCATGGCGTCCAAGGCCGTGAGGACGCCCCGGCCGGTGGTGTCTCCGGGGAGTCGGCCGTCGGAACCGACGATGACGATCTCGCCGTGGAGGATCTGCGACGGGGTAACCAGGTCGCCGGCGGCGGCGCTTGCCATGGTCACCTCCAGGCGCAGGGGCGTCCGGGCGCCCGGCCGGCCGACGGCTTCGAAGGCGAGTTGGGCCAGGGTGCCGGTGCCACGGAGGTTCTCCCGTTGGGCGAATCCCAGGCGAATCACACCTCGATCCCGGACATTCGCCTCGAAGAGTGCTTGGGAGACGAGGTTGCCCCGGTGCGAGTTCCGGACCGGCCGGACCACCGCCGGATCGTAATGGACGTTGAGGTTCATGTTGGCCAGGGCCTCTGCGTTGACCAACCAGACGGGGACGTCGACGGTGCCGGCGGGCGCGAGGGCTCGTCGACCCGCCTGGACCGCGAACGCGGTCGTCCTGGCCGGCTCGGTGATGCCTGCTGCGGGCAGCGACTCGTCGGGAGGGGAGCCGCCCGGCGGCGTCGGTGACCGCTCCTCCGGAAAGCCCGGTGCGGCATCGACCCGACGCCCGTCAGGCATGACCAGCGGCTGGCGCAGGTCGTGCGACTCGAGCGCGAGGGTGGCCAGCTCTCCGGCTCGGATCCGCTGCTCACCGTAGTTGACGATCTCCCGATCCGTTCCGGTCACCAGGTGAAAGGTGCCGTCTCCCGTGCCAGCGATTCGTACCTGGTACCGACCGCCCGGGACGGAGAGCATGCTCACCAGTGTGCCGTCCCGTCGTGTGTTGCGAAGGTGTTCGGCATCGGGGATCTCGTCCAACAAGGTCCCGTCGGGGAGGCGCCCGGACCGTTGCCCCCGGTCGTCCACGACGAGGACCTCGACCGGTGAGTAGGTCAGCACGTGAACCCGTCCCGGGGCCAGCTCCCGGTGGACCCCCTTTGAGGGGTAGTAACCACCGTCGCTGCCTGTGGTTGGGTACTCGCCGTGCCATGGGCCTTTCAGCCATCGGCTGCCGGGTCCGAAGGCGCCCGGGAGGGAGAAAACCGCGACCCAATCGGCGGCGTTCACAACCTCCTTCTTCTGGTTCCACCAGGATTCGAGGACGTATCCGGTATCCCAGGGCTGCCCGCGGGGGAAGATGGCCACGGACATGTGACCCAGCCCTCGGCCGTCGCCGACCGGTCCGTAGTCCACGCCGGCCATGAGGACGCGGTCGGAATGGCTGGAGCTGAACCGAAGGCGGTCGAGGAAACGCAGCGTGTCGGACGTAAGGGCCGAGCTGGTGTAGGGGGCGAACCGCGGGTCGATTCGCGACCTCAGGTTGACCTTGGGCCCCTTGGGATACCACAGGGCGTCGATGAAGGGTTCATCCACGCCGTTCTTCGGATGGAGCGGGTCGGTGACGCTCGCTTGCCACCAGTTCATGATTCGGAGGAGGTTGTGCGCGACCTGAGCCGTGGAGACCACCAGCTCGACGACCTCGAAGTTGCGAGTAAGGCTCGCCTGCTCCCGGCCGATCCTGGCGTCTGCCACCAGCCTCCAGCTGCCAACCGCCGCGCAGGCCGTGAAGTGAGCCGGCCACCACGGCAGGTGTGGCGTGATCCGGCCCTGCCCGGTCTTATCGGTGGACATCACCGGGGATTGACCGACGACCCTGCCGGTCGGGCTGACGACCGACAGCTCGACGCTGGCTCCGGACACCGGGTCGCGGTGGCCTCGCTTCACCCAGACCCTGACCGGGAGACGATCACCCTGGGTGAAGACCTGGCCCTCCTTGAGGTCCACCTCGATGGTCAGCTGGTCTTCGTCGTCCTCCATGACGCGTGTCACCTTGTCGAGCCACAGCCGAGCGACCCGCTCGACGCGATCCACACCCGACCCGCTCATGGTCCATCGGAAGCGTGCGGCGACGTTGCGATAGCGGATGGACACACGGTCGGAGCCGACGAACGAGGCGCCCACACCGGTCAGGCGCGGGTCTCCCAGGTCGTTCGCGGTTGCCCGGGCGCCCTGAAGATGCCAGCGCTCAGCCCAGGCCGCCGCACGCTCGGGGGTTTCGAGCACCGCCACCACGACCTCTACAGCCATGCGGTCCTCGATGCTCCCACGGATGACCTGCTCGACCTGCAGCCAGAAGGTCTCCTCGGAGCTGACATGGCCGCCCGCGTCGGAGACGCCTGCCGCGACGGCCCTGCGATCGACCTCGAGGTCGCTGGTGGTCATGGGGGCGGGCAGGTCGGCGGCGAGCAAGGCGTAGTCTGCGGGGTCGACCCGCTCGATCCACTGAGGAACCGGGGGTTCGGCAAGCGCAGTCCCGCAGAGCGCCGAGCATGCTGCGACAAGCTTCAAGAGCCTCGAGAATAATGGAGGAGAGATACTCATCCAAACCTCAATCTACCATCTTGAAGGTGCCGAAGTTGGTGGGTCTGGTGCCGGACGAGTCCGCCTCCGCCCCCGCCTCCGAGTCCGCATCCGAGTCCGAGTCCGAGTCCGCATCCGACTCCGATTCCGCCACCGACTGTCCCTCCGATCCGGGCG
>CAZKKP010000132.1:0-9180 GCA_964553295.1 uncultured Thermoanaerobaculia bacterium
GCCTCGCGATACGGCTGCTGCTGGAGGCCGGCCTGCATGTCGCGATCATCAGCGGCCGGGCCTCTGAGGCGGTCGCCCGGCGCTGCCGCGACCTGGGCGTCGACGAGTCCCTGGTGCTCCAGGGCTCGCGCGACAAGTCCGCCGACCTCGATCGGCTCGAGGCGGTGCTCGGCGTGGCCGACGCGCAGGTCGCGGCGGTCGGCGACGACCTGCCCGACCTGCCGCTGCTCGGGCGTGTGGCCTTCGCCGCGTGTCCTGCCGACGCGGCGCCCGAGGTCGCGGCGGCCTGTGACCACGTCTGTCGCAACGAAGGCGGGCACGGCGCCGTGCGGGAGGTGGCCGAGCTGTTGCTCAAGGTGCAGGGCCGCTGGCTGCCGGCCACCGAGCACTGGCTGGCTGCGGCGTCCCGGTCGGTGGAGGGATGAGGGTCTACCTCGAGCTGCTGCGGCGCATTCTCGACGAAGGGGTGCGCAAGAACGACCGCACGGGCACCGGCACACTGTCGGTCTTCGGCCACCAGATGCGCTTCGACCTCGGCCGCGGCTTTCCCCTGCTCACCACCAAGAAGCTGCACACGCGCTCGATCGTGCACGAGCTGATCTGGTTCCTGCGCGGCGACACCAATGTCCGCTGGCTCCAGGAGCGGGGCGTCACCATCTGGGACGAGTGGGCGGGCGCGGACGGCGAGCTCGGCCCGGTGTACGGCGCACAGTGGCGCTCGTGGCCGGCAGCGGACGGCCGCACCGTCGACCAGATCGCAGCGGTCGTCGCCTCGATCCGCTCGAACCCGGACTCGCGGCGCCACGTCGTGTCGGCGTGGAACGTCGGCGAGCTCGAGCGCATGGCGCTGCCCCCCTGCCACCTACTGTTCCAGTTCTGGGTCGGCGACGGCCGGCTGTCCTGTCAGCTGTACCAGCGCTCCGCCGACGTGTTCCTCGGAGTACCCTTCAACATCGCCTCCTACGCCCTGCTCACCTCGATGATGGCGCAGGTCTGCGATCTCGCGCCGGGTGACCTGGTTCACACCCTCGGCGACGCCCACCTGTATCTCAACCACCTCGAGCAGGCCAGGACGCAGCTAGCGCGCTCCCCGGGCCCCTTGCCGCGGCTCGAGCTCGAGCCCTCGGTGCGGTCGATCGACGCCTTCGAGCCCGAGCACGTCCGGATCTCCGGCTACGTCGCACAGCCGCACATCCGGGCGCCGATCGCGGTCTGATGGCCGCCTCGATCATCGCCGCCATCGCCGACAACGGTGTGATCGGGCTCGCCGGCGGGCTGCCCTGGCGACTGCCCGCGGACCTCGCCCACTTCAAGCGCCTGACCATGGGTCACCACCTCGTCATCGGTCGGCGGACCTGGGACGAGCTCGCTGCGCCGCTGCCGGGTAGGACCCTGGTGGTGGTCACCCGCGATCGGAGCTTCGCCGCCCCCGGCGTGCTCGTCGCCGGCTCCCTCGAGGCCGCCCTCGAGAGGGTGGGGGATGACCCCGAGCCGTTCATCGCCGGCGGCGCGCAGGTCTACCGCCTGGCCTTGGACGGGGGATTCGCGGACACCATGTACCTGACCCGGGTCCACGGCGAGCCGGCGGGGGACACCTGGTTCCCGGACTTCGACCGCCGCGATTGGCGGCTCTCCGAGTCCCGACCTCGTCCCGCCGACGACCGCAACCCGTACGCCATGACCTTCGAGCTGTGGCGAAGGCAGGCCGCCGCACCGTGACTCGTCGGCGCCGGGGAGCGCGGGCAGGCTCGACCTTCAGCCCTGCCGGCGGTCGGGGGTGACCCGCCGGTCGCCCGTGTCGGTCCGGCGCGGTCCCTGACGGCGGTCCGGGTCCGAGGTCGGCGTGACGTCGCCGTCGCGCCGCCGGTCGGGGCGGAGACGCCGCTCACCGGGAAGACGTCGGTCCACACCGCTGCGTCGCTCTTCCATGTGACCTCCGGTGGCTCTCCCCGACCATAACGCCGTTCTCCGCCTCCGGCAAGGCCCGGGCCCCGGTCAGGCGAAGATCGCGGCCCCGGCCCAGAGCAACCCGGCGAGGAGGGCGAGCGGGATCAGGATCGCGAGACCGACCACCAGGGCCACCGGCCCGAGCACTGCCAGGACCAGCACCACCCCGACGATCCCGATCACGACCTTGAGCAGGGTGAAGGCGAGCCACACCGGCAGCAGCACGATCTTGAAGACCAGCTTGAGCAGGCCGACGACGAGCGCTACCACCCCCAGCACGACGCCGATCGCCACCACGAGCCCGATCAACCCCATGATCTCGAGCATCGAAGTCGTCCTCCTGCGAAGAAGTACGCAGGAGACCGGGAAACGGTTCGGCGGGCCGGCCACGGCGCCCGAAGGGCGCCGCCGAAAATTGCCTAGCGCTTCATGATCGAGTCGAGGATCATCAGGAAGGCGGCCTGTTGCTCCGGCTCGGTCTTCTCGATGACTGCGAGGCAGCCGGTGTGGTCGAACTCCTGGTGCAGCCGGTCGGCCGGGTGGGACGAGGTGATGATCACCCGCTTCGGGTTGACGCCGGCGGCACAGGCGGCGAACAGCACCTCCTTGCCGTCCATGCCGGGCATCTCCCAGTCGAGCAGGAGAACGTGGATGTCCGGGCCGAGGTGGGGCACGGCGGCGATCGGGTCGGTGTAGGTCTCGACCCGGGCGCGATCACCGAAGCGCTGTTTGAGCAAGCGTTTCCAGACCGCGCACTGGAACGCCGAGTCGTCGACCACGACCACACGTCGCGAGCCTTGCGGCTCCGCCATGGGGCCTAGGGTACCACCTCCGGTGCGCCGGGCGACGCGTCAAGCGCGTGTGGGTTGTCGAGGGTGAAGCCGAGCGAACGCACCGCCTCGACGAGCTCGGCGGCAGACATGTCCCGGCCGACCACGCGGGCGGTTCCGTCCTCGAGGCGCACCGCCACCGAGCGGACCCCTCGGCTCTCGGCGAGGGCCCGGCTGAGGCTCTGCACGCAGCCGTTGCAGCGCATGCCGGAGATCCTCAGCTCCAGGATGGTGGAGCGGTCGTCGGGCTCCTTGGCAGCCGCCGCCGGGCGGCGGCGAGGGCGGAGCGCGTTGCCGAGCACGAGCAGCAGTGCCACCGCCGAGAGCCGGCCGACCCACCCTCCAACGCCGCTGCCGGTGTCCTCATGATGGCTGTGGCCGTCTGTGCCCAGGGCGCTCGCGACGGCGCCCTCAGGCACCAGCCCGGCGGCGATGACGCCGTCGACCAGCAATCCAGAGCCGACCGCTCCAAGGGCGATCGTCGCCAGGAAGAGCAGCAGCGCCCGGCGCCCGAGCACCCGCCAGACCGTGGTCAGTGTGGCCGTGTTGGTCGCCGGCCCGGCGATCAGGAAGGCGAGCGCGGCGCCCGGCGACAGCCCGGCGTGGATCAGGGCGAGGGCGATCGGAATCGAGCCGGTGTCGCAGACGTAGATCGGCAGCCCGATCAGCATCGCCGCGACGATCGGCATCAGCCCGCTGCCGAGCTTTCCCTCCAGGGCAGCCGGCTCGACCAGCGTCGCCACCAGGCCGGCCAGCAGCAGGCCGACGATCAGGGCGCGGCCGATGTCCCGCGGCAGCGTCACCAGGCCGTACTCGGCCGCCCGCAGCCACGGCGACCGCGCGACCGCCGCGGCCGGCTCGCAGCAGCTTGCGAGGCCCTCTGCGGACCGACCGGGCGCCTCGCAGCGGGGGCCTGCGCCCGCGGTTCCAGCGCCCGCCGGGGCGACCTCCCGCTCGCGGTCGAAGAAGTGCACCAGGGTGCCGCCGAGGAAGCCGGTGACGAGGGCCGCCAGGGGTCGGTAGACGGCGAGGAAGGGGCCGAGCAGCGCCCAGGTGACCGCGATCGAGTCGACCCCGGTCTGCGGCGTCGACATCAGGAAGGCGGTGGTCGCCCCCTTGCCGGCGCCGTGCCGACGCAGCGAGGCGGCGACCGGGATGACGCTGCACGAGCACAAAGGCAGCGGCACGCCGAGCAGGGCCGCCTTGAACACCTGGCCGAGCCGTCGCCCGCCGAGGTGGCGCTCGACCACCTCCGGCGAGACGAAGACCGACAGCAGGCCGGAGGCGGCGAAGCCGAGCAGCAGGTACGGCGCCATCGTGGCCAGCATGGCCCACGAGGCGGCAAGGAACTCCATCATGAACACGCCCATCGGGAGGTCTCCCGTCACTTGCTCAAGGTGTAGATGAGCTCCATGAGCTCGTCGTAGTGCCGCTGCCGGTCGTCGCCGCGCAGCCCTTCGGTGACACAGGTTTCGAGATGATGACGCACCACCACCTTGCCGACGGCGCGCAGCGCCTCGTGGACGGCCGAGATCTGGGTGAGTACGTCATGACAGTAGGCGCCGTCGGCAATCATCCGGCGCAGGCCGCGCACCTGCCCCTCGATGATCGCCAGCCGGCGGTCCGTCTTCGCACGGGAATCGGCATCGAGGCTCATCGCGACCTCCTCACGGGCCTCAGAATACCATACCCCCCTTGGGTATTCTCTCACTCTCGCCGCCACCCCTCCCGAGCCCGGATCAGGGCCCAGGGCCCAGGGCTCAGGGCCCAGGGCTGAGGGCGTAGGGACACCAGCCCGAGCCCGGTCCCGAGCCCGCCGTCGCAGCCGAGCCTGAGCCCATGACCGACCTGCTGCGGTAGGATCGTGGGATGGCAAGCTACAGGCTCCGGACGTTGCTCGTTTGTGGGTTCATCCTTCTCGGCGCCGGAGGCGCCGCCGCCGCCGGGCTCGCCGGCGCCGATCGCGACGGCGACGGCCGGATCGGCGAGGCGACGGCGATCCGCGAGCGGGCGCGGCTGTACCTCGCGCGGCACGGCATCAGCGGCGCCTCGGACATGCTGGCGCGCGTGCGCTGGAGCGCCGAGCGCTGGCGCGCCAAGGGTTGGGGTCGGCCGGACCGGACCTCGGTCGGGCCCGGCTTCGTCAACCTCGGGCCGGTCAACGGCGCCGGGCGTTGCCCGGCGGTGGCGCCGCACCCCACCGTGCCCGGGACGCTGCTCGCCGGGGCTGCCGGCGGCGGTGTCTGGCGGAGTACCGACGACGCCGCCAGCTGGGTGCCTCTGACCGATGACCTCGCCGACCTGTCGGTGGGTGCGGTGGCCTACGCCCCTTCGAACCCGGAGGTCGTCTACCTCGGCAGCGGCGAGGGCGGCCTGGCGATCGACTTCATCCCGGGCATCGGCCTGCTGCGCTCGGACGACGGCGGTGACAGCTGGTACCTGCCCGACACCTCGGGGTCGGTGGTGGCGTCGCAGTTCTACGCCCTGGCGGTCGACCCGGACGACCCCGACGTGCTGCTCGCCGCCACCAACCGGGGACTGCTGGCGACCGATGACGGAGGCGCGACGTGGGAGGTCCGTCTCGCCGATCCCGGCCTGATCGCGGTCACCGAGGTGGTGCGGGCGCCGACCGACCCCGACCGGCTGTACGCCGCGACCTGGTGCCAGACCGCCTGCCCGCCGGGGGTCGACCGGATCATGCGCTCCGACGACCGCGGTCTGAGCTGGCAGCCCGCGAGCACCGGCATGCCGATGGTCGCCGTCGCCGCGCCCGAGCTCAACCGGACCGCGGTCACGGTTGCGGCGTTCGACCGCGAACTGCTGTACGCGGCCTTCAACGTCACCGAGACCATCGACGGTGTGCCGGCGACGAAGATCTACCGCAGCCTCGACGGTGGAGTCTCGTGGCATGACACCGGGTACGAGGGCTACTACCTCGGCTTCCAGGGCTGGTACGACAACGCCATCACCATCTCCCCGCACGATCCCGCGGTGATCGTGGCGGCCGGGGTGTGGTACGTGGTCTCCCACGACGCCGGTCAGACCTGGACCGAGCGCAACCCGTACGAGGAAGGCGACGGCCTCGGCACCGACACGCTGCCGCACGTCGACGGCCACGACCTGCAGTGGCAGGGGACCCGGCTGTGGCTCGGCTGCGACGGCGGCATGTGGTACTCCGACGACGGCGGCCTCACCTGGACCGGCCGCAACGACGGTCTGGTCACCCGCCAGTACTACTCCCTCGCCCTCGACCCGGCACGGCCGGCGCGGGTGCTCGGCGGGACCCAGGACAACGGCACCGGGCTGCGCCGCGACGACGACGACGACCAGTGGGACGTGGTGCTCGAGTCGGACGGCTTCGACTGCGCCGTCAACCCGATCCTGCCCGACATCGCCTACGGCACCATGCCGACGACGCTGATCTTCCGCAGCCTGCGCGGCGGCCTCGGCGACTGGGTCGAGATCTCGCCAGCCATCGGCAACGACAACGCGCCCTTCCTGACCCCGCTCGAGATGCGCGCCGACGACCCGGCGGTGCTGTACACCGGCAGCACGAGGGTGTGGCGCAGCGCCGACGGCGGCGACAGCTGGAGCGCGCTGCCGCGCGCGGTCAGCAACGGCGGCTGGTCGGGCGACCTGGTCTGGGCGATCGGCTCGACCCCGGCGGATCCCGAGGCCCTGCTCGTCGGCAAGGGCAGCGAGGTCTACGCCAGCCGTGACGGCGGCGCCACCTGGTCGGTCATCCGGGTCGGCCGCATCGTGACCAACGTCGCGCTGTCGCCGCACGACCCGCGGCTGGGGCTGGCCTGCCTGGTGGCGCCGGCGGCCGGCGAGGACAACCTGCTGCGCACCACCGACGGCGGCTTCAGCTGGCGGCCCGCGGGCGCCGGTCTGCCGCCCTTCGCGGTGCAGGTGGCCCAGTGGCATCCGCAGGACCCCGACCTCGTCTATGCCGGCACCGATGTCGGCCTGTACCTCTCCAGCGACGGCGGCAGGTCCTGGTCCGAGCACGGCGACGGCCTGCCCGCCGCCTCGGTGCACGACCTCGAGGTCTCCCGCGACGGCGGCCGGCTGGTGGTCGCGACCCACGGCCGCGGCGTCTGGCAGCTCGAGCTCGAGCGGCCGGAGAACCAGCCCCCGGTCGTCGGTCTGAGCGGCCTCGAGGACGGCGCCACGGTGTTGCTCGGCGACCTGGTGACCTTCAGCGCCACGGCGGTCGACCCTGACGGCGACCGGGTCCGCGCCCGCTGGCTGGCGACCGACGACTGGCGCACCGTGGACGGCGGCGAGGGAGCGGGCGCTCTCGAAACCTCGCTCTCGCACCGTTTCCTGCGTCCGGGCGAGCTGCTGCTCGGTGTCAACGTGACCGACGAGCGCGGCGGCGTCGGCTTTGACCGTCTCCGCCTGCACGCCGTCGAGCCGGCCGATGCCTGCGAATCGCCGCGCGTCCTGCCCGGCGCCGGCCCCTTTCCGTGGCTGCTGCTCACCGAGAACGCCGGCGCCGGCGAGGACCCGCGCGACCCCGTGCCGCCGTGCCTCGCCCCGTCGGACCTCGACGACGACCCCCTCGCCGGACGCTGGGGAACGCTGTGGTTCGAGTTCACCCCGGCCCAGTCGGGGCGCTACTCGCTCGCGACCTGCGGCTCGACCGCCGACACCGTGCTTTCGGCCTGGACGGGCCCGCCCTGCGGCCCCTGGGAACCGGTCGAGGGCGCCTGCAACGACGACGACGTCTACCTCCACTGCTCCGGCCGGCGGACCGACTCCTATCTCGAGCTGGAGCTCGCGGCGGGGAGCACGACCCGATTCGCGATCGGCTCGTTCTCGCAGCGCCGCCAGGGGCCGATCCGGCTCGCCCTCGACTGCCTGACATGCGGGCCGCCACCGCCCCGCGAGACCACCGTGCTGGTGCCCGCAGCCGCCCACGTCACCGGCTTCGGCGGTGCTCGCTGGGTGACCGACCTGGCGCTCGCGAACCGCGGCGTCGACGCGGTCACCGCCGAGCTGACGCTCTTCGGCGAGGACGGCGCGGCCGCGGCCGGCCCCTCCGTGACCGTCGAGATACCGCCGCGCACCACGACGATGCTCGAGGACGTGGTCGCCGTCACCCTGGGCGCCACCGGCTCCGGGGCGCTGCGGATCGCGGCGGACGGCATGCTCGTCGTCGGCTCCTACGGCCAGGGCGTGCCCGGATGGCCGATCGACCGGGTGGTCGAGGCGGGCGGCGCCGTACGCCTGGTCGGGCTGCGCGGCGGGCCCTCCTTCCGCTCGAACCTCGGCCTGGCCAACGCCGCCGCCCTGCCGGTCCAGGCCCAGGTCGACCTGTATGACGACGACGCCACCAAGATCGGCTCGGCGCGTCGCGAGCTGCCGCCCTGGGGGCGGGTGCAGCTCGACCGGGTGCTCGACGGGCTGCCGATCGCGGGCGACGATCCGGCCATCGCGATCGTGCGCAACCTCTCCCTCGACGGTCGCCTCGCCGCCTACGCCTCGGTGGTCGACCAGCGCACCGGCGACCCGACCTTCATCGCCGGCTCGCCGCTGGTCGCCGCCGGCCAGCCGCAGTGGATCCCGGCAGTCGCCCACACCGACGGCCTCGCCGGCACCATCTGGCGGACCGACCTCGAGCTCGCCAACATCGGTTCGTACGACCTCCTCGTCACCCTCGAGCTGTTCAAGGGCGAGGGCGCGCCCGGCGGGCCGTGGCGCGAGGTCCTGCGCATCCAGTCGGACCGCGTCGCACGCCTCACCGACGTGGTCCGGTCGGTGCTCGGCACCGACGGCGCCGGCGCGCTCCGGCTCGAGGTCGACCGCGGCCAGCTCGCGGTAACCAGCCGTACCGCCAACGACGGTGGCTTCGGCACCTTCGGCCAGGGCATCCCGACCACTCCGGAGGCCGAGGCCCTCGGCGGCGACCGGATCGGCCTGCTGCTGCCCCTCGCCCAGAGCGCCGCCTTCCGGAGCAACCTCGGGCTGGTCAACCTCGGCGCCTCGGCGATCACCGTCGTCGCGTCATTCGAGGCGGCCGACGGCGCCGTGCTCGGCGCCGCCAGCTACCTGCTCGGCGCGCGATCCTGGCGCCAGGTCACCGCCGCAGCGCCGCGGGGGACGGTCCTCGCCCGGGTCGCGAGCGAAGACCCGGGCGCCCGCTTCCTCGCCTACGCCTCGGTGGTCGACAACCACACCGGCGACCCGACCTACGTACCGGCCCAACTCGACCCCGGCACCGACTGAGGGGAATCCGGGCCGTCGCCGGGCGGTTGCCGAAACCACGCGGAGGTCGGATACTGGAGCCTCGGAACCGGCGACAGCCCGAGCAAGCCGCGACGATCCAAGGGGAGGTCCTCACATGGCGACCAGAGTAGGCATCAACGGTTTCGGCCGCATCGGCCGGCAGGTTCTC
>CAZKKP010000133.1:0-265 GCA_964553295.1 uncultured Thermoanaerobaculia bacterium
GTTCGACTTGGCGAGCTCGACGTCGTTGCGCGCCCGTGTCGTCTGGTACTCGATCCTGCGGTAGTGGTTGTACACGGCAACCGCGAGCTTCTTCTTGGCGGCCTCCTGGCCGATCACGTACTCGTCGAGGATCCGCTTGATATCGTGCGGCTTGGGCAACGCCTGCTGCTTGCTCTTGGCGTCGTGGACTCGGTCCTCGGCGATGATGTCGAGGCACACCTCGACGCACTCGTTGCAGATGTACACCGTCGGGCCGGCGATGAGC
>CAZKKP010000133.1:275-9118 GCA_964553295.1 uncultured Thermoanaerobaculia bacterium
CTGGCTCTTGCCGCAGAAGCTGCAGCGCAGGCCGTCACCGTCGCGATGGGCCATCCGAGCCTCCAGCCATGACCATTCTATACCACACCCTCGACATGCTCTGGTCTACTCCCTGGAAACAATGATCTTGTCGATGATGCCGTAGGCTTTGGCCTCGGGGGCGGTCATCCAGAAGTCGCGCTCGGTGTCGGCCCGGATCTTCTCGATCTTCTGGCCGGTGTGGGAGGCGAGGATCTGGTTGAGGCGTTCGCGAAGACGAATGATGTCCCGGGCGTGGATGTCGATGTCGGTGGCTTGACCGTGCAGGCCGGACATCAGCGGCTGGTGCAGCAGCACCCGGCTGTGCGGCAGCGCGAACCGCTTCCCTGCCGCGCCACCGGCCAGCAGCACGGCGCCCATCGAAGCCGCCTGACCGACGGCAAAGGTGGCCACGTCCGGCTTGACGTACTGCATCGTGTCGTAGATCGCGAGCCCCGCGGTGATCGAGCCGCCGGGCGAGTTGACGTAGAGGTAGATGTCCTTCTCCGGGTTCTCCGCCTCGAGGAACAGCATCTGGGCGATGACCAGCGATGCCGCCTGATCGTCGATCGGGCCGCCGAGGAAGACCACGTTGTCCTTGAGAAGCCGGGAGAAGATGTCGTACGCACGCTCCCCTCGGCTGGTCTGCTCGATGACGATGGGGACCAGCATCAGCCGACCTCCCCCCCGGCCCGGCGGATCATCTCGTCGACCACCGCCGACATCCGGGCGGCGTGGCGAATCTGGTCGAGGCGGTCCTCCTTTGCGAGGTTCGCCTTGTGCTCTCCCGGCGGCACCCCGAGGCGATGGGCCTCGGCAAGTACGTACCCGTCGACCTCGCCTTCCGGGACCTCGACGTTCCACGTCGTGGCGAGCTGCTCGAGCACCAGCGTGTCCAGCACCCGGCGCCGCGCACCGGGCTCAAAGCGGGCGGCGAGCTGCTGCCAGTCGACCTCGGCGGCATCCGGGGCGACGCCGCGCATGGCGAGGGAGTAGGCGAAACGGTTGAGGTCTTCGCGAACCGCGCTCTGGACCAGGGTCGACGGGAGGTCGGCCGGGTCGAGCGCCCCCTCGAGGTGGTCGAGAACCGCCCTGCGCCAGGTCTCACGGCGTTCCGCCTGCTTGCGTCCTGTGAGACCCTCGGCGACCCGCTCCCGGAGCTCCTCGAGGCTTTCCAAACCGAGTGACGCGGCAAAGCTGTCGTCGACCTCGGGCAGCACCTTGGTCTTGAGCTCCTTGACCGAGATCGTGTAGCTGACCGTCTTGCCGGCCCGGCCCTCGTTGGGATCGTCGTCCGGGAAGTGGCGCTCGGCGGTGCGGACGTCTCCGGCCCGAGCTCCTTGAAGAGCTTCGTTGACCTCCGCCGGCACGCCCTCCCGGCCGAGCACGAAGCGGGCGCCCTTCTCTGCGTAGGACTCGTCGTCGGCACCCTCGAGAGCGCCGTCGAGGTCGGCTTCGACGAGCACCCCGTCGGTCGCCTCGATGTCGCCAGCCGGCGCCCAGGAGGCGTGTTCCTCGCGCAACCTCTCGATCCCGGCGTCGACCTCGTCGGTGGTGGACTCGACCACCACATCGGGCAGGGTGAGGGCGATCTCCGGCAGCTCGTAGTGAGGCCTCACCTCCAGCCGAGCACTGAGGGTGAAGCCACCGTCGGCCTCGAGCTCGGCCTTCTCGACGTCTGGCGAGGTGAGCGGGACAAGGGCGCCCTCCCCCTCGACGACCTGCTGCCAGACGACCTCTGCGAGATGGTCTCTCAGCTCGGCCTTGATCTCGGCCCCAAATCGCGCCCGAACCGCGCCCTCGGGCGCCCGACCGGGCCGGAATCCTGGGACCTGCGCCTGGCGTTGGAAGCGGCGCAGCACTGTGCGTTGCTCGCCGGCCACCACATCGGGCTCGAGATGAGCCGAGATCTCGACGGTGTGGTTGGGCAGACGGGTGATCGTGTACGGCATGCTGGTGTCTCCGGCTGGTGCGAAAGGGGGGACTCGAACCCCCACGGGGTTGCCCCCACGAGATCCTAAGTCTCGCGCGTCTTCCGGTTCCGCCACTTTCGCCGAGAAAGGGGATTGGTGAGCCGTGGAGGACTCGAACCTCCAACCTAGGGATTAAGAGTCCCTTGCTCTACCAGTTGAGCTAACGGCCCACTACCGGCAGGCACTGTACACCAGTACCCCTCGGCTGGCAAGGCAGGGGGCGCCCGACCAGGCGTCGGCTCAGCGGTGGACGAGGTGCTTGATCTCGGACTGGCCGAGCTCGGACTCGGCCGTGATCACCACCGCCGAGGTGCCGCCGTTGAAGGACGGCAGCTGGACGTCGGCCCGAAAGATGCCGGCGGAATCGGTCGGGCCCTCGGCGAGCACCACCCGGCGCGGCTCCGCGGTCGACTTGAAGAGCACCGACACGCGGACCTCGGCCTGTGGTGCGCTGGAGTGGGAGTCGATGGCCGCGATCGCCACATGTGCGGTGGCGCCGTAGACGAAATCGTGGTCCCCGGTCGCTCGCAGGATGAGATGGGCCCGTCCGCGCTGCGCCTCGAGGTAGTCGAGGATGACCTGGTCGAGGGACGGCTCGGGTCCAAGAGTGGCGACCGGGGAGGGGGGCTTGGAGACGTTGGTGTCGTCCTCCTCGGCGACCGCGGTGCTAGCGCCGCCCGACAGCTGGGCAAGCCGCCCCCGGCGGACGGCCTCGACGATGGTGCGGTGTTGCCGCTCCATCAACGAGGCAACGGTCTTGGCGTCCACCTCCTGCTCGACCAGGTCGTGGTAGGGCGTCCGTCGCGAGAACAGGATCTCTCCCCGGGCATACACGAGCGACTCGACAAATGGGTTTCCCCGACCCTTGTCCTCGGTCTGCACGTGGAAGGTGGTACCTCCATGCTCGATGTCGGTGTTGTACCCGGTCAGGACCACGCTGGCTCGTCTCCGCGCTCTCGGCGCTCCATGGCGTCAGGCTACCCCGAGAGCAACCTGCGGTCAATCGAGGCATTGTAGCCCCGCGCGCGGAGAACGGCACCGGGCCGCGAGCAAGAGGTAGAATCCGACCATGGGTTGGTGCGCGCCCGGTTGCAGCAGGGGTCCGGGACAGCAGTGGAACTTCAGCGGCCGCCCACCCTCTCACTGGCTGTGGAGGACGAGCCCGCGGCGCCCGCCTCGGCGGACGGCCGGATGACCTTCGAGGAGGTGTACCAGCGCTTCCGGCAGCCCGTGTGGCGGCTGGCGCGTAGGCTCACTGGCAGCGACGAGGAGGCTCTCGACGCGACGCAGGAGATCTTCCTGCGGGTGTGGCGGGGGCTCTCGGGCTTTCGAGGTGAAGCGAAGTTGAGCACATGGGTCTTCCAGATTGCCTGGAACCACCTACGCCTGCACCGGCGTCTGAAGCTGCGCCGGGAGCGCGAGGTGGCCGGATTCGAGGGCTTCGTCGGCGGGCGGGAGCCCGAGGACGAGCGCGCGGATCCTGAGCGCCGCGCGACCGCAGCCGAGCTTCTCCAGCAGGTCGAGCTGGGGGTGGGCCTGCTGCCGGAAGCGCAACGGGTGGTGCTCTGGCTGCGCGATGCCGAAGAGCTCAGCTACGAGGAGATTGCGAAGGTCCTCGACATCCCCGTCGGGACCGTTCGCTCGCGGCTGGCCAGAGCACGGTCGGCTCTTCGGGGGTTTGTGGGAGGCGAGGAAGGATGATCGACGAGGCGACCTGCGAGCTGCTCAGCCGAGCTGCGGACGACGACCTGGACGAGGCCGGGCGCGCCCAGCTCGAGGCTCGCCTGGAGGCTGATCCCGGTCTGGCCCGGGAACTGGTCGCGATCCGCTCGGTCCAGGAGGCGGTCAAGGGCCTCGCTGCCACCATGGCCCCCCCGGCAACCCTCGACCAGCTGCTGCTGCCGCTGCGCCGCGGCGCGGCCCCGGCATCCCGGGCAGAGCGCGGCTTGCGCTGGCTCGGCTACGCCGCCGCGCTGTCCGTGACCGTACTGGCCGGATCCTACCTGGGTTTCCGAGAGACCTCCCGACCTTCTCTGGACGCGCTGGCGCGAGTCGCCGAGCGACCGGCATCCGGCGACTCCGGGCCCTACCAGCTGCGGCCTCTGCCGACGAGCTCGGTACCCGCTTCCGAGCAACCGATCGGAGTCGCCGAGCGCCTGCTCGCCCAGCCTCCTGTCATGCCGGGGGCGGAGCCGCCTGGAGCCCTGGAGGTGCTTGGCCCGCTGCCGCTGCCGACGCGGCCGGAGAGCGCCGGCCGCTGGTGTCTCGTGCTGTGGGTGACCGGTGACGAACTCACCATGCCGGCGCCGATGCTTGACGGCTGCGGGGCGTCCGTACCGTGGGAGGTCACGGTCGTGGTCGGCGCCGGACGCCTAGAGAGCGTGCTCCCGGAGGAGGGGGCGAACGATGCACTGGCCCGGTGCAGCCGGCTGCTGATCGGCTGCGAGGCGCCGGGCCTGCCGGACGGGAGCTACTCTGGTGAAGTCCGAGTCACGCCGTGATGAGCGCGGTCAGCGTGTCATGTGCGTCAGCGCCTCGGCCTCGTCGTCGAACACGTCGAACACCGTGATCAGCTGCGTGACATGCAGGATGTCGGTGATCTTCTTGGACAGACGCATGAGCTTGAGCTGCCCGCCACGCTTGGTCACCGTGGTGTAGCAGGCGACCATCTCGCCGATCCCGGAGGAGTCGATCGCCGCCACCCCGGAGAGGTCGAGCAGGAGCTTGCTCCGGCCCTCGTCGAGGGCTGCGCTGATGATCTCCCGCATCTTCACGTCGCCGGACCCGATGGTGATCTTGCCAGAAAGCTCGATGATGCGCACATCGCCGACATCTCTTGTCTCACTCTTCATCATGGGAACTCCTTGCTCCGGTCTTCACCTCACGCACCATCAGCACGGAGGTGCCGCCAGCGGCGGTGCGACCATACTCCACTCGGTTCATGAACTGCCGCATGTAGAAGATACCGCGGCCGCGGGGTTCCAGCAATTGCTCAGGCCCGGTCGGATCTGGCACGGCTGCAGGGTCGAAGCCCTCGCCCTCGTCGTCGACCCGGACCTCGACCCGATCGCCGCTCAAGCGCAGCGCCGCCGCGACCTTGCGCGCGGGGTTCTCGTGGTTGCCGTGGCGGATCGCGTTGGCCAGGGCCTCTCGGAGGGCGGTCATGACCCAGAACTCGTCATCGGTGTCGCAGCCGGCTTCGACGCAGAGATCCGCCAAGGCCCGCTCCGCGATCGCGATGCTCGCAAAGCGGCTGGCCAGCAACAGTCGGACTTCGTGGTCGTCGGGAGCGGACATGGGCGGCGCTGTTGTGCGCGGGCTCAGTCGTAGTCCGGGAGGTCGTCCTCGACATCGTCTTCGCTCGGCTCGACCATGCGGAGCACCCACTCGTGGAAGTTCTTCTCGGCCGCCTGGACGGGCAGGGCGAGGATCTCGGGAAGCTCGTAGGAGTGGAACTCGCGGATCGCGGCGGAAACCCGGTCGAACAGGCGCTGGGGCGTCTTGATGAGCAACAGGTACTCGGTGTCCTCGCAGACCTTGCCCTTCCAGCGGTAGATCGAGCGCAGGCAGGGAACGATGTTGATGCAGGTGGCCAGGCGTCGGGCGATGAGCTCCTCGGAGATCTCGACCGCCTGCTGCTCGGTCCCGACGGAGGTCATCATCAACGTGATGGGTTCGAGGTCGCTCATGAACGAACGCTACCCAAACCGCGGGCAAGAGTCAAGGTGATCAGTACCGTCGTAGCAGGCCGACCACCTGGCCCTGCACCCGGACCTCGCAAGCGGGCGCGATCAGCGGAGGCAGGGCGGCGTTCGACGGCTGCAGGCGGATCTCGTCCGGACCCGACCGATAGAGCCGCTTCAGCGTCACCTCTCCGGCGACCAGGGCAACCACCATGTCGCCGTTGCTCGCCTGATCGCCGGAGCGGACCACCACCAGGTCGCCATCCTGGACACCCTCGTCGATCATCGAGTCGCCGCGAACCCGCAGGACGAAGTGCTCACCGCTTCCGAGCAGCGATTCGGGCACGGCGAGGCTCTCGGGATCGGCGACGGACTCGATGGGCGATCCGGCCGCCACCGTCCCGAGCAGGGGCAGCTCGAGCGAGCGGGCGGGCGACCGGGCTACCGACCGGCCGACCATCAGACCCCGCTTCTGGTGCTTGGCTCGCCGCAGGTAGCCCTTCTTCTCGAGGAGGGCGAGGTGCTTCTGCGCACTCGCGGTGCTCTGGAAGCCGAACTCCGCAGCGATCTCGCGCAGCGTCGGAGCGACGCCGTCGCGCGAGATCCGCTGCTCGACGAAGGCCAGGACGTCCCGCTGGCGCTCGGTGAGGTACCTCATGGTGGGACGACGATACGGCGAACGCGAGGCGTAAGTCAAGAGCTTGACGACCCGCGACCGGGCTTTCCGGTCGCGAGAGAACTCGAGGATGGTCGGGGCGAGTGGATTTGAACCACCGGCCTCACGGTCCCGAACCGTGCGCTCTGCCAGGCTGAGCTACGCCCCGACGCGGAGCGGGATTCTAGAACAGGTCGTGACGAAAGGCAACCGCCCTGACCAGCCCACGAGCTCAGATCGGAATGAGGCGGGTGACCAGGATGACGGCGATGAAGAACGGGCAGACGACGGCGACGAGCACCCGCCAGACCCCGGCCAGGCGGACGAAGCCGGGTGCGCTCTGGCTGATCTCGTCCGCTGCATGCTTCAGGCCCCAGACCGTCGCCCCGAAGAGGCACAGCATGAGGGCGCCGAAGGGCAGCGACAGGTTGACCCAGAGGAAGTCCATGAAGCCGAAGACCTTCTGACTGCCCACCCAGGACAGGGCAGAGGGTGCTCCGACCACGAGTGTGGCCACGCCGGCGGTCCACACGGTCTTCCGTCGGGACCAGCCTCGCTCGTCGATGAAGTAGGCACTGACCACCTCGAGCAGCGACACGGTCGAGGTCAGGGCGGCCACCGCGAGCAGAAAGAAGAACAGCGCGCCGACCACCATGCCCCCGGGCATGCCCTCGAAAACCGCGGGCAGCACCTGGAAGATCAGCGCCGGGCCGCCGCCGGGCTCTCGCCCGAGAGCGAAGACGGCCGGGAAGATCATCAGGCCGGCGAGGATCGCGATGGTGGTGTCGAAGAGCACCACCCAGCCGGCGCAGGACAGGACGTTCTGGCGCCGGGATAGGTAGGAGCCGTAGGTCAGCATCGCCCCCATCCCAATGGAGAGCGAGAAGAAGGCCTGGGACATGGCGTCGAGCACGACCGCGAAGGTGAGCTTCGAGAAGTCCGGCAGCAGCAACCAGCGCACCCCCGCGCCGGCGCCGGGCAGCATCAGGCCGTGAATGATCAGGCCGACCATCATGACCAGCAGAACGGGCATGAGGATCCTCGCACAGCGCTCAATGCCCCGCTGGACGCCACCGACCACCACGACCACCGTCAGCACCGTGAACAGGGCGAAGAAGACGAGGCTGTGCGCGGCCCCATAGCTGGCGAACAGGGCTTCGCCGGTGACGATGCGCTGCAGGTAGTCGACGCTCCCCGCCAGGACCTGGCCGGCGATCACCGCGTAAAACGAGAGGATGCCGAGACCCGTGAGGATTGCCAGGTACCCGAGGAGCGGCCAGGGGCCGCGGGGACGGAAGGCGCGGATCGCCCCGACTGGGTTCTTCTGAGTCGAGCGCCCAAGCGAGATCTCGAGGAGCATCACCGGCAGGCCCAGGGCCAGGACGCAGGCGAGGTAGACGAGCACGAAGGCCCCGCCGCCGTTGGCCCCGGCGCTGTAGGGAAAGCGCCAGATGTTGCCGAGCCCGATCGCCGAACCGGCGGCGGCGAGGACAAACCCCAGCTGCGAGCTCCACTGGCCTCGATCCTGGGCGGGCGTGGTCACGGGCAGACCCTCCATGGCGGTGACCCGTCGTCAACGGCAAGCTGCGTGGCGGGATGCTAACAGACCGTCGCGGTGACGGAAAGGGCGGCCGCCGAGGGAGAGCGCCGGTGGTCAGCGTCCCGCGGCCGCCACCTCGATCCGGGTCTGCGCCAGCCGCAGCCGCGTGGCGACCTCCTCAAGCTCGTCGGCAGTCGCGCTCTTCAGCGCCGCCTCGGCCGCCCGGGCGTCGTCCCGCGCCGACTCGAGGTCGACCTCCTCCGCGCTCTCGGCGAGCCGCGCCAGCACGGTGACGGCCTCGGGCTGCACCTCGGCGAACCCGCCCTGGATGACCAGTCGCTCGCCGCGGCCGCGCGCGAAGTAGGTCAGCGGGCCGGTGGCCAGGGAGGTCAGCAGTGGTGTGTGGCCAGGCAGCACTCCTATCTCGCCGAGCACGCCCGGCAGCCGAACCTCGTCGACCTGCGCCTCGAGCACCTGGCGGCTCGGGGTGACGACGCGGAGGCGGAGCTGTCCGGCCATCAGGACTCCGCCTTCATGCGCTCGGCCTTCTCAATCGCCTCCTCGATCCCGCCAACGTACAGGAACGCCTGCTCGGGGAGGTGGTCGAGGTCGCCCTGGCAGAGCATCTTGAAGCCCCGGACGGTGTCCGCGACCTTGACGTAGCGGCCCTTGAAGCCGGTGAACTGCTCGGCGACATGGAAGGGCTGGGACAGGAAGCGCTGGATCTTCCGGGCGCGCGCCACCGTGAGCTTGTCCTCCTCCGACAGCTCGTCGATGCCGAGGATCGCGATGATGTCCTGCAGGTCCTTGTAGCGTTGCAGGATGCGCTGGACCTCGCGGGCTACCATGTAGTGCTCCTCGCCGACCACGGCGGGGTCGAGGAGGCGTGAGGTCGAGGCCAGGGGGTCGACCGCCGGGTAGATGCCGAGTTCGGCGATCTGCCGCGACAGCACCGATGTGGCGTCGAGGTGGGC